>DASRYD010000352.1:0-7518 GCA_035653955.1 Pseudoxanthomonas sp. | reverse complement strand
CGGCGAAGACCTGGGAGCCGTTGCTGGCCCAGGTCGACGCCGGCACCGCCGCCAGCCTGCGTCAGCAGATCGACGCCGCGCGCGCCGAGGCTGGGTTGCCGACGTTGTCCGAACCGGCAACGCCAACCTCCGGCAATACACTGACGGTGAAGGTCGCGCTCGACCCCGATTTCGCTTCGCGCGTGCGCCTGCGCGGCGACGCCAGCGTGTTCGTCATCGCCCGCATGCCCGGCGGTCCGCCGATGCCGGTCGCGGTGGAAAAGCACGCGCTGTCCGAATTGCCGTTGACCGTGACGCTGGACGACGCCGACAGCCCGATGCCGACGCAGAAGCTGTCGGCGCTGAAGGAAGTCGAGCTGGTCGCGCGCATTTCCGCCAGCGGCAACGCGATGCGCCAGGATGGCGATATCGAATCCGCGCCGGTACGCACGTCTGTTCCAGCGGACAAGCCCGTGGCGTTGACCATCGGAAAAACACCGTAGGAGCGGGCCCTGCCCGCGATGCTCTCGCTTCATGGAATCGAACTTTCTCGACTTCATGGAAATGGACCGCGGGCGGGGCCCGCTCCTGCAACGGCTAGAATCCCACGCATGACCGAATTCATCCCGCCCGGCACCCGCTTCCATGCCCTGCCCTCGCCGTTCCCGATGAAACGCGGCGGCGCGCTGCATGGCGCGCGCATCGCCTACGAAACCTGGGGCGAACTCGACGCCGCGCGCGGCAACGCCATCCTGATCGTCACCGGCTTGTCGCCCGACGCGCACGCCGCGGCCAACGCAGGCAACGCCGAACCCGGCTGGTGGGAAGCGATGCTGGGTCCCGGCAAACCGATCGACACGAACCGCTGGTTCGTGGTCTGCGTCAATTCGCTGGGCAGTTGCAAGGGTTCCAGCGGACCGGCGTCGATCGATCCGGCCACCGGCGAGCTTTACCGGCTCGATTTCCCCGAACTTTCGGTCGAAGACGTCGCCGAAGCCGCGTTCGACGTGGTGCGCGGGCTCGGCATCGAGAGACTCGCCTGCCTGATCGGCAATTCGATGGGCGGCATGACCGCGCTGGCGTTGCTGCTGCGCCATCCCGGAGCGGTTCGCGCGCACATCAACATCTCCGGCAGCGCGCAGGCACTGCCGTTCTCCATCGCGATCCGCTCGCTGCAGCGCGAAGCGATCCGCCTCGATCCGAACTGGAACGGCGGGCGCTACGGCGACGACACCTATCCCGAGTCGGGCATGCGCATGGCGCGCAAACTCGGCGTCATCACCTATCGCTCGGCGCTGGAATGGGATGGCCGCTTCGGTCGCGTGCGGTTGGAATCCGACCGCCCCGACGAAGATCCGTTCGGGCTGGAATTCCAGGTCGAAAGCTATCTCGAAGGCCATGCGCGCCGCTTCGTGCGCCGCTTCGACCCGAACTGCTACCTGTACCTGAGCCGGTCGATGGACTGGTTCGACCTGGCCGAATACGGCGACGGCGACGTGATGGCCGGACTGGCCGGCATCCGGGTGGAGAAGGCGCTGGTCCTCGGCACTTCCACCGACATCCTGTTCCCGCTGCAGCAACAGCAACAGATCGCCGACGGCCTGCGCGCGGGCGGCGCCGACGCGCAGTTCCTGCCGCTGGATTCGCCGCAGGGCCACGATGCCTTCCTGGTGGACTTCGCCCGGTTCGGGCCGGCCGTCGGGGATTTCCTGAATAGCCTCTGATTTTCCTTCTCCCACTGGGAGAAGCTGCCCGCAGGGCGGATGAGGGGCGGGAGCCATCAAGCACGAGAAAGTCCCATAGGCCCTCGCTGCTACGCCCTCATCCGCCCCTTCGGGGCACCTTCTCCCGGAGGGAGAAGGGAAAAGCTAAAATGCCCGCATCCCGAAAGCAGGCCGCACCATGAACACGCTCGATTTCCCCGGCCGCGACGCCATGATCGCCGCGCTCGACGATGCCGTCGCTCTCGGCGACGACCGTTCGATCACCGACGCATTGCGCAAGCGCCTGTGCGCGATGATCGGCGAGCAGGAAGTGCAGTTGCCCGAATGCGTGTTCGAGCCCATCGCCGACCACTACGCGCGGCGCGAGCTGTACACCAGCCCCGAACACGGCTACAGCGTGATCGCGATGACCTGGGGCCCGGGCCAGGGCACCAAGATCCACGACCATTCCGGCATGTGGTGCGTCGAAGGCGTATGGCACGGCCGGCTGGAAATCACCCAGTACGAATTGGCCGAGCGCAACGACCAGTTGTACCGCTTCACCCCGGTCGGCACCATCGAGGCCGGCACCGGCTCGGCCGGCAGCCTGATCCCGCCGCACGAATACCACACCATCCGCAATCCCAGCGAGCGCTCGGTGGCGGTGTCGCTGCACGTATACCAGCGCACCATGGTCCGCTGCGGGGTGTTTTCGCCGGAAGAAGGCCTCGCCGACTGGCAGCGCCGCGGCGAACGCCTGCTCGGCACCGACCAGGTCGTGACCCAGCATTGATCTATCGTAGGAGCGGGCCCGCGACCGGAAGCCGCACGGTTCGATGAAATCTACCGCGCAGCGCCATTGCACCGTCGCGCCCATGGGACGCTCCTACAGGCTATAATTCCCATCCGCGCCGAAGTGGCGGAATGGTAGACGCAGCGGACTCAAAATCCGCCGCCCTTAAAAGCGTGTGGGTTCGAGTCCCACCTTCGGCACCAACATCACAGGGGGTTTAGTCGCGAGGCTAAGCCCTTTGTCGTATTCGGCACTGCCGCGCGGCCGGCTAACCTCCGGACCAACGAACGGGCGCCGATGCGCCAGCCGAAGGTGCCGAGCATGAATTCCGAGTTCCGCAAACCGCTTCCGGGCACCTCACTCGACTGGTTCGACGCGCGCGCCGCGGTGGACGCGATCGAGCCCGGCGCTTGGGCCGGCCTGCCCTACACCGCACGCGTGCATGCCGAGAACATCGTGCGCCGCGCCGATCCGGCGATGCGCGACGCTTACCTGGCCCAGTTGATCGAACGCAGGCGCGACCTAGACTTCCCCTGGTTCCCCGCGCGCGTGGTCTGCCACGACATCCTCGGCCAGACCGCGCTGGTCGACCTCGCCGGCCTGCGCGACGCCATCGCCGACCAGGGCGGCGATCCGTCGCAGGTCAACCCGGTGGTGCCGGTGCAGCTGATCGTCGACCACTCGCTGGCGGTGGAAGCGCCTGGCTTCGACAAGCAGGCGTTCGCCAAGAACCGCGCCATCGAGGATCGCCGCAACGAGGACCGCTTCCACTTCATCGAGTGGACGCGCAACGCTTTCGGCAACATGCAGGTGATCCCGCCGGGCAACGGCATCATGCACCAGATCAACCTGGAGAAGATGTCGCCGGTGATCTACGTGCAGGACGGGGTCGCCTTCCCGGATACCTGCGTCGGCACCGACTCGCACACGCCGCACGTCGATGCGCTGGGCGTGATCGCGGTCGGCGTCGGCGGGCTGGAGGCCGAGAACGTGATGCTGGGCCGCGCGTCGTGGATGCGCACGCCGGACATCGTCGGCGTCGAGCTTTCGGGCAAGCCGCAGCCCGGCATCACCGCCACCGACGTGGTGCTGGCGCTGACCGAATTCCTGCGCCAATCGAAGGTGGTCGGCGCATACCTCGAATTCCGCGGCGAAGGCGCGGCGGCGCTGACCGTCGGCGACCGCGCGACGATCAGCAACATGGCGCCGGAATACGGCGCGACCGCCGCGATGTTCTTCATCGACGGCAACACGCTGGACTACCTGCGCCTGACCGGCCGCGACGAGCAGCAGATCAGGCTGGTCGAAACCTACGCCAGGGCCGCCGGCCTGTGGGCCGACGATCTGGCCACTGCCGAATACGAGCGCACGCTGCATTTCGATCTGTCCACGGTGGTGCGCAACCTCGCCGGTCCTTCCAACCCGCACAGGCGCCTGCCGGTCAGCGATCTCGCCGAACGCGGCATCGCCGACGAAGCCAAGCTCGCCGCGGGCAAGGCCGGGGAAACCGAAGGCCGGATGCCCGATGGTGCGGTGATCATCGCCGCGATCACCTCGTGCACGAACACTTCGAACCCGCGCAACGTGATCGCCGCCGGCCTGCTGGCGCGCAACGCCAACGCGCGCGGCCTGCTGCGCAAGCCGTGGGTGAAGACCTCGCTGGCGCCGGGCTCCAAGGCTGTGCAGTTGTACCTCGAGGAAGCGAAGCTGCTGCCGGAACTGGAGAAGCTCGGCTTCGGCGTGGTCGCCTTCGCCTGCACCACCTGCAACGGCATGAGCGGCGCGCTGGACCCGAAGATCCAGCAGGAAATCGTCGAGCGCGACCTGTACGCGACGGCCGTGCTGTCGGGCAACCGCAACTTCGACGGCCGCATCCATCCGTATGCGAAGCAGGCCTTCCTCGCCTCGCCGCCGCTGGTCGTGGCCTACGCCATCGCCGGCACGGTGCGCTTCGACATCGAGAAGGACGTGCTGGGCGTGGACGCCGCCGGCAACGAGGTGCGCTTGAAGGACATCTGGCCGAGCGACGAGGAAATCGACGCGACGATCCGCGTGTCGGTGAAGCCCGAGCATTTCCGCCAGGTGTACGAGCCGATGTTCGCCCCACGCGCGCGCAGCGGCGCCGACCCGCTGTACGCGTGGCGGCCGCAGAGCACCTACATCCGCCGCCCGCCGTACTGGGAAGGCGCTCTCGCCGGCGAACGCACGCTGCGCGGCCTGCGTCCGCTGGCGGTGCTCGGCGACAACATCACCACCGACCACCTGTCGCCGTCGAACGCGATCCTGTCCGACAGCGCCGCCGGCGAATACCTGGCGAAGATGGGCCTGCCGGAAGAGGACTTCAATTCCTACGCGACCCATCGCGGCGACCACCTGACCGCGCAGCGCGCCACCTTCGCCAACCCGAAACTGTTCAACGAAATGGTGCGCAACCCCGACGGCAGCGTGAAGCAGGGTTCGCTGGCGCGGATCGAGCCGGAAGGCAAGGTCACCCGGATGTGGGAAGCCATCGAAACCTACATGCAGCGCAAGCAGCCGCTGATCATCATCGCCGGTGCCGACTACGGCCAGGGCAGCTCGCGCGACTGGGCGGCCAAGGGCGTGCGCCTGGCGGGCGTGGAGGCCATCGTCGCCGAGGGCTTCGAGCGCATCCACCGCACCAACCTGATCGGCATGGGCGTGCTGCCGC
Organism: Pseudoxanthomonas sp.; assembly: GCA_035653955.1. GTDB lineage: Bacteria > Pseudomonadota > Gammaproteobacteria > Xanthomonadales > Xanthomonadaceae > Pseudoxanthomonas_A. The sequence continues at coordinate 2,354 of DASRYD010000352.1, read as the reverse complement.
TGGAGTTCAAGCCGGGCACCAACCGCCTGAGCCTGGGCATCGACGGCACCGAGACCTTCGACGTGGCCGGCGAACGCAGGCCGCGCGCCGACCTGACCCTGGTGATCCATCGCCGCAACGGCGAGACGCTCGAGGTGCCGGTCACCTGCCGGCTGGATTCGGACGAGGAAGTGTCGATCTACGAGGCCGGCGGCGTGCTGCAGCGCTTCGCCCAGGATTTCCTGGAGTCGTCGAAAGCGGCCTGACTCGTTCGTCGTAGGGTTACACCCACCTGAAAGGAGACCGACCATGTCCGAAGCCCAAGACACCGGCACCGTCCGCCTGCACCGCGTGCTGAAGGCGCCGCCGGCACGCGTCTACCGCGCCTTCCTCGACGCCGACGCGCTGTGCAAGTGGCTGCCGCCGCACGGCTTCACCGGCAAGATGCATTCGATGGATGCGCGCGTCGGCGGCGGCTACCGGATGTCGTTCACCAATTTCAGCACCGGCAACGGCCATTCCTTCACGGTCCGCTATATCGAGCTGGTCGAGAACGAACGCATCCGCCACACCGACACCTTCGACGATCCCAACCTGCCGGGCGAGATGCAGGTCGAAATCGTGCTGCGCCAGGTGATATGCGGCACCGAGCTGAGTATCGTGCAGGCGGGAATCCCTGCCGCCATTCCGGTCGAGTTCTGCTACCTCGGCTGGCAGGAATCGCTGACCCTGCTGGCGCAACTGGTCGAGCCCGAGATCCCCGATGCCGGCTGAGTCCGTCCGGCCCGACGCCTTGTGGGATCCGGTGCGGAACAGGAACGAACCGCGATTGCTGTTCGTCGCGCTTCCAAGCGCTTCGGTGAACGACGGCATCGACGGGCTGCTTGCCTCGCATCCGGTCGGCAGCCGGCTCGGCCGTGCCGCGGTCCCCCGGGCGAACCGACACCAGTCGCTGTCGGATCGCTACGTGGACACACCCGACATCCGCGAACTCATGGCGCGCGCGGGCGAAAGCGTCCGGGCGCAGGCGTTGACCCTGACGTTCGAACGTCTTTGCAGCGGTCCACGCAATCCGGGAAGCCATCTGTGGCTGGTGCGTCCCGCGCAGAAATCGTCCCGGCAACTGGACAACGCGATCCGCGCGATCAACGCGGCGCTGATCGCGCAAGGGCTGCCGCCCGGTGGCGGGCACTCGCCCCATGTCACGCTGAGCTATTCCGCTGCGCTGGCCCTGCCCAGCGACGAATCCATCGCCCCGATCGAATGGTCCATCGATACAATCGAACTGGTGGTCGGCGGCGGCAATCCGTATCGCTACGAAACGCTGGACAGCTGGCGACTGGCGCCGGAGGCTCCCCGCCTCGTGCAGAGCAGCCTGTTCTGATTTCCCACGCATTCCCGACAAGACGACGATGAGCCACCTCCCGCAGATCCGCATTCCCGCCACCTACATGCGCGGCGGCACGTCGAAGGGCGTGTTCTTCAGGCTGGAAGACCTGCCCGAAGCCGCGCGCGTGCCCGGGCCGGCGCGCGATGCGCTGCTGGTGCGGGTGATCGGTTCGCCGGATCCGTACGGCAAGCACACCGACGGCATGGGTGGCGCGACGTCGAGCACCAGCAAGGTGGTGATCATCGCCAGGTCGTCTGTGCCCGATCACGATGTCGACTACCTGTACGGGCAGGTGCCGATCGACGGCGCGTTCATCGACTGGAGCGGCAATTGCGGCAACCTGTCCTCCGCCGTCGGCCCGTTCGCCATCGCCAACGGACTGGTCGATCCGGCCAGGGTGCCGCGCGACGGGACCTGCACGGTGCGCATCTGGCAGGCCAACATCAACAAGACCATCGTCGCCCACGTGCCGGTGACCCATGGCGAAGTGCAGGAAACCGGCGATTTCGAACTCGATGGGGTGACCTTTCCCGCCGCGGAAATCCAGCTGGAGTTCCTCGATCCCGCGGCCGAGGACGATGATGGCGGCGGGGCGATGTTCCCGACCGGAAGCCTGGTCGACGAACTGGAGGTGCCGGGCTTCGGCGCGTTCAAGGCTACGCTGATCAATGCCGGCGTTCCGATGGTATTCGTCGAAGCGGCGGCGCTGGGCTACGACGGCACCGAACTGCAGCCGGCGATCAACGACGACAAGGCTGCGCTGGCGAAGCTGGAAGCGATCCGCGCTGCGGGCGCGGTGCGCATGGGCCTGGTCGATCGGATCGAGGACGCGGCGCGGCGGCCGTTGACGCCGAAGGTGGCCTTCGTCGCGCCGCCGAAGGACTATGTTTCATCCGGCGGCAAGCCGGTGAAGGCCGACGAGATCGCCTTGCTCGCGCGCGCCGTTTCGATGGGCAAGCTGCACCACGCGATGATGGGCACCGCC
>DASRYD010000351.1:0-3183 GCA_035653955.1 Pseudoxanthomonas sp. | reverse complement strand
GCGGGCAGTCCGACGGCGGCGACGGTCAGCGCGCCGCCGCCGACGGCCAGGAAACGTCGGCGCGAGCGGTTGGCTAGGTTCGTTTTCATTGCACGATCTCGAATTCGGCCTGCTGGCGGATATCCTGCGAACCGCCCCCGACCATCACGCGGAATTTTCCCGGTTCGACCACGCGCTTCATCTCGCGATTCAGCAGTGCCAGGTCGGCCGGGGCCAGGGTGAAGCTTACGGTGCGGCTTTCGCCGGGAGCGAGGTGGATGCGCTCGAAACCGCGCAGGTTCTGTTCGTAGGTGGTGACCGAGCCGACCAGGTCGCGGGTATACAACTGCACGACCTCGTCGCCGGATCGATCGCCGCTGTTGCGCACGTCCACGTTGACGCTGACGTTGCCGTCGGCCTTCTGCTTGCGCGGCGAGATGCGCAGATTGGAATAGTCGAACTTCGTGTAGCTCAAGCCGTGGCCGAAGTAATACAGCGCGCCGTTGCTGCGCGATTTCTCCAGCTCCGATTGCGCATTGGGCTTGCTCGGGAAGTTGAACGGGATCTGCCCGGCGGTCTTGGGGAAGGTCACGGTCAGCTTGCCGCCGGGGTTGTAGTCGCCGAACAACGCGTCGGCGATCGCGGTGCCGCCCTGGTCGCCGGGAAACCAGGCTTCGAGGATCGCCGGCACGTGCGCATCGGCCCAGTTGATGCTCATCGGCCGGCCGTTGATCAGCACCAGCACCACCGGCGTGCCGGTGGCCTGCACCGCCTGCAGCAGTTCGAGCTGGCGGCCCGGCAGGTCCAGGCTGGTGCGGCTGAGGCTTTCGCCGGTGGTGCGGTCGCCGTCGCCGAGCACCACGATGGCCACGTCGGCGCCGGTCGCCGCGCGCACCGCTTCGTCTATGCCGTTGCGTTCTTCCGCGCTCAGCGGCTCGGGCAGCGTTTCGATCCGTGGCCAATTGGCGCCGGCGACTTCGACGCCTTTGGCGTAACGCACTTCGACGGCTTCGCCCAACTTGTGCCGCACGCCATCGAGTACGGTGATCGCGTGACCGCCGCCCGGGCCATAGTGACGATGCGAGTAGCGGCCGTCGTCGGCGTTCGGGCCGATCACCGCGAGCGTCTTCAGATCCTTGCGCAGCGGCAGTGCCGCATCGGCGTTCTTCAGCAACACCAGGCTTTCGCGTGCGGCCTGCAACGCGATGGCGCGGTGCTCGGCGGAATTCACCTGCCGAACGCTGGCTTCGGCGTCCTCGACGTACGGTCGGTCGAACAGGCCGGTGGTGAACTTGACCCGCAGGATGTCGCGCACGCGGTCGTCCACGACCGACATCGCCAGCGAACCGTCGCGCAAGGCCGCGCGCAGCGGCAGCACGAAATCTTCCGGCCTGGTGAAATTGGTGCGGATGTTGAGCCCCGCTTCGACCGCCTGGCGTACCGCGTCCTGCGCATCGGCGGCGACGGCGTGCTTGGTATGCAGGTATTCCACCGCCTCGCTGTCCGAAACCACGTAACCGCGAAAACCGAGGTCGTTGCGCAGCCGTTCGGTCAGCCAGTAACGGCTGCCGCTGATCGGCACGCCGTCGTAATCGTTGTACGAACTCATCACCCCGAGCAGGCCGGCCTCGCGGATCGCCGCGGCGAACGGCGCGACGTGGATATCCTCGACCTCGCGCGGCGCGACCTGCGGGTCGGTGCGCGCCATGAACTCGCGCGCGCCCTTGTTGGCGCTGTACACGACGAAATGCTTGGCGGTGGCGGCGACGGTGTGATCCTGCTGCAGGCCTTTCACCATTTCCACGCCGAGGCGCGAGACCAGGTACGGATCCTCGCCGTACACCTCTTCCATGCGCCCCCAGCGCTGGTCGCGGGCCACGTCGAGGATCGGCGCGTAGATATTGGTATAGCCCATCGCGCGGCCTTCCAGCGCGGTGATACGGCCGATTTTCCGCACCAGCGCCTTGTTCCAGGTATGGCCGATGCCCAGCTGCGTCGGAAAGCTGGTCGCGCCATGCGCCTCGACACCGCGGATGCCCTCGTCGGTGAAGTCGGCGGGAATGCCCAGCCGGGTCTGCTCGATGAAGAAACGCTGCACCTCGTTCATCGCCCAGACGTGCTTGCGCAGGTCGATGGCGTAGACACTGGTCTTGCCGTCGCCATAGCCGTTGTGCATCTCGTCTATGTTGCCGATGCCGTCCTTCCACAGCGCGCGCTTCCATTGCCGGGTCGGCAGCGGATCCTTCAGCACACGGCCGTAGCCGTACAGCGTGGCCATCTGCGCGGTCTTCTCGTCGGCGGTCATCCGCGCCAGCAGGTCCTCGACGCGGGCATCGATGGGCGCATTACGGTCTTCGTAGACATCCTTGCGGCCGTTCTTGTCCAGGTCGATCCAGCCATCGCGGTAGATCTTCGGCATGGCCGGAAAGGCGGAACGCCCGGCCTCGCTGTCCGCAGCGCCCGTGCCCAGGGCAAGCATCAGCCCAGCGATCACGGGAGCGGAGAGGGCGCGCGATGATGGGGTCATGCTCGGCTATGGCGGATCGGGAAGGTCGAAGCGTACCATTCGGTCCAGTGGTTGGACCATTATCGGAGTCACGATGCGGCCGTTCATTCTCGTACTGTTCGCTGTCGCCCTGCTCGCCCCCACCGCGGCGCGCGCCGACGACAGCTTGACGCTGTGGTACGACGCGCCTGCGCAGGATTGGGAAAAACAGGCGTTGCCGATCGGCAACGGCGCGATGGGCGGCATGCTGTTCGGCGACCCGCTGCACGAACACCTGCAATTCAACGAAAAGACCCTGTGGACCGGCGGCCCCGGCGCACCCGGCTACACCTACGGCAATTGGGCGACGCCGCGACCGGGCGCGATCGACGAGGTACGCCGCAAAATCGAAACCGAAGGCAAAGCCGACCCCGAATGGGTGGCGAAGCGGCTTGGCAACAAGCCGGCTTCGTTCGGCGCCTACCAGACCTTCGGCGACCTGCATTTCGATTTCGAAGGCGTCGCCGAACCCGAAGGCTACCGGCGCACGCTGGACATCGGCGAAGCGCTCGCCGGCGTGGCGTTCCGCAGTGGCGGCGCGAACCACGCCCGCGAGTATTTCGCCAGTTACCCGGACCACGTCATCGTCGCGCGCTTCGCCGCCGACAAGCCGCGGCAGGTGTCGTTCGTGCTGCGCTATGCGTCGCCGCGCCAGGACT
>DASRYD010000350.1:0-2758 GCA_035653955.1 Pseudoxanthomonas sp. | reverse complement strand
TGCTACCTGCGCCCGCGCAGCCGTGGGCAAATCACCCTGGCCAGCGCCGACCCGCGCGCGCAGGCGCGGATCGAGGCGAACTACCTGGGCGATGCCGAAGGCCACGACCTGAGGGCGATGGTCGAATGCGCGAAGATCTCGCGCGACCTGCTCGCGCAGGCGCCATTCGACGCCTATCGCGGCTCGCCGATCTTCCCCGCACGCGTCGACCTGGACGACGCCGCCCTGGTCGCCTTCATCCGCGCCAAGGCCGAGACCGTCTACCATCCGGTCGGCACCTGCCGCATGGGCAGCGACGCTTACGCCGTGGTCGATCCGCAGTTGCGCGTGTGCGGCGTGGACGGCCTGCGCGTGGTCGACGCTTCGGTGATGCCGACGCTGATCGGCGGCAATACCAACGCGCCAACCATCATGATCGCCGAGCGCGCTTCCGACCTGATTCGCGGGCGCGCGGCGTAGGCGCGACGAAGATGAATACGGCCAATCGTGACCGAGGTCGCATCGACAAAATTGTCAGCGGGATGAACAGGATGCGCGTTTAACTTCTTTTCGTTTGTGCGTAACACGAAACCGCCGCTATCATCCGAAAATCCGGTAATGGCAGGTCCGCAGCACGATGAAAGCGAATGGTAGGTGGCAACCCCCTCGTGCCCTGCGGATCGGTTTGCTGGGCGCCTTGCTGCCGCTGACCCTCGCCTCCACCGCGCAGACGCCGTTCCGCTGGAGCACCACTGCCGCGCCCGCCGCCACGGCGACCGCCTCCGCCGCGCGCTACGAATCGGCGACCCAGCCGTTGGCCTACCGCACCTCGTCGTCCGCGTCGAAGACGATGCCGTTGGCGCAAGGCTTCAACGTGACCGAATTCGAGAGCCTGGCCGCCAGCATGACTGCGGGCCAGCGCGTGCCCGGCATGGCCATGGCCATCGTCCAGAACGGCCGCGTGCTCAGCGCGCGCGGCTATGGCGTCACCGACGTCGCCGCGCCCCAGCCGATCGACACGCACACCGTGTTCCGCCTGGCTTCGCTGTCGAAGAGCTTCGCCGGTACCCTGACCGGCCTGCTGGTCGACGATGGCACCCTGCGCTGGGACAGCAAGGTCGCCGACTACGTGCGCGACTTCCAGCTCAGCGATCCGTACGCGACGCGCCAGCTGACCGTGGCCGACCTGCTCAGCCATCGCACCGGCCTGAAGGTGCACAACGCCTTCGACAGGGACATCGAAGCCGACACCGATTACATGACCGTCGCGCGCAAACTGGCCTACGCGCCGATGGAATGCGCCCCGGGCCAGTGCTACGCCTACCAGAACGTCGCCTTCAGCCTGGTCGGCGACGTGATCCAGACCGCGACCGGCAACGACTACGCCAAGTTGGTGAACCAGCGCATCTTCAAGCCGCTGGGCATGAGCGACGCCAGCGTCGGCCTCGGCGGGATTTCGTCGAGCGCGCGCTGGGCACGTCCGCACACGCGCAGCCGCAACGGCTGGGTGTCGCAGGTACCGAAGCCCACCTATTACCGCCTGCCGCCCGCCGCCGGCGTCAACGCCAGCGTCAGCGACATGGCGCAGTGGCTGATCGCCCAGACCGGACATCGCCCCGACGTGCTGTCGGCGCCGTTGCTGGCCACCTTGCATGCGCCACTGGTTTCCACGCCGGGCGAGATGCGCGCCGGCTGGCGCCGCGACCGCATCTGGTCGGCGGGTTACGCGCTGGGCTGGCGGGTGTTCGACTACGCCGGCCATCCGGTGGTTTTCCATGCCGGCGCGGTGCAGGGCTACCGCGGCCTGGTCGCGCTGGTGCCGGAACGCGACCTCGGCATCGCCATCCTCTGGAATAGCGAGAGTTCGATGCCGTCCGGCCTGCTGCCGACGATCCTCGACCGCGCAATCGGCTTGCCTGCGCAGCGTTGGCTGGACATGCCCGACGACGAATTGCTGCTGGCCGAAGCGCCGGCGGCGACGCCCGCCACGCCTGGCAACGACAAGCCGGCCGGCGTGGCCAGCGGACAGGCGACCGCATCGCCGAAGTAATCCCGCACGGCGCGCCGGCTCAGGCCGGCGGACTCTCCAACAGCTGCTTCAACTTGGCCAGACCACGCTCGAAATCGGGGCCGACCAGCTTGTCCATCAGCAGGCCGAACCATGCGCCGAGCCAACGCTCGAGCAGGTTGTCGCTCGGCTTGCTGTCGAAGCCCCAGCTCACCTTGCTTCCCGCACCGTCGGCGACGATGGTGTAGGTGGCGACCGCCTTGCCCTGGCTGCCGAAATCCAGGTCGACGACGACCTTGCTGTCGGCAACGCTCTCCAGGATGGCTTGCGCGCCGCTGCCGACTTCGGGCTTCTGGCTGGTCCAGCGCATCTTCGCTCCGACGCCGGAAGCGGGACCTTCGTAGCTGTACTGCGCCTGCGGATCCAGCCCGGCCCACGGCGACCATTCGTTGAAGCGCTGGAACGAATTCAGCACGGCGAACACATCCGCCGGCGGACGCGCGATGGCGACCGAACGCTCCACATGCGTGCTGGCCGGCAGCATCAGGCCGCCGGCGACGAACACCACACCCAACGCCACCACCAGGGCCAAGGCCCATTTCAGGAATTTCATCGCGCCATCTCCCCGACCGGAACGGCGGCAGGTTACACCCGCGCATAAAAAAACTCTCCCCCCGCTGGGCAACCGGGGAGGAGAGTTTCAGGTGTCGCTTACAGTCTTACGGTCTTATCGGGGTCGCTCAGATCAACGGAGCCGGGGTGGCCGGCAAC
>DASRYD010000349.1:0-1812 GCA_035653955.1 Pseudoxanthomonas sp. | reverse complement strand
GTTCGCCGAAACCGGCGCCGACATCGTTCACGCGCGTTCGCGCCTGCCGGCGTGGCTGGGGTGGCGTGCGTTGCGCGGCCTGCCGCAGGGGCGACGACCGCATTTCGTCACCACCGTGCACGGCCTGAATTCGCCGGGCTGGTACAGCGGCATCATGACCCGCGGCGAGCGCGTCATTTGCGTGTCCGACACCGTGCGCGAGTTCGTGTTGCGCCACTATCCGCAAACCGATCCGGGGAAGCTGGCCGTGATTCCGCGCGGCATCGATCCTGCGCAGTTCCCGCGCGCGGCATCGCCCGATCCGCAAGTCCGTGCGCACATCGCCGCCGAACATCCGCAACTCGGCGGCGAGGGTCCGTTGTTGTTGTTGCCCGGTCGCGGTACGCGATTGAAGGGGCATCGCGAGGCGATTTCGCTGCTGGGCAATCTGCGCGACGCGGGGCTCGATGCCCGGTTGTGGATGCCCGGCGCGCGCGAGCGCGGGCGCGAGCAGTACGTGATCAATCTGGAAACCGAAGCCGAGCTTGGCGGCTTTCGCCACGCGCTGGCGATTACTCCGCCGACTTCGCGCATCGCCGAGGCCTATGCCGCCAGCGATCTGGTGCTGCAGTTGTCGCGCAAGCCGGAGGCGTTCGGCCGCACCGTGGTCGAAGCGCTGGCGGTAGGCCGCCCGGTGCTCGGCTGGGCGCATGGCGGTGTCGGCGAATTGCTGGCGCAGTTGCAGCCGCAGGGCGCGGTGCCGCCATTCGACGAAGACGCCCTGTTAGGCACCGCACGGGCATTGCTTGCCCATCCGCCCCCGCCATTGGCTACGATGCCCTATACCTTGCGTGCGATGCAGGGTGCCACACTGGACCTTTATCTCACGATCGCCGCCACGCGCTGACCGATGACCGCCGACCCCACGACCGCCAAACCCACGAACGCCACGCCGCACGGTTGGCGCTGGGCGCCCGCTTGGGTGCTGGCCTTCGTCGCGTTGTGGCCCGCACCCGGCGTCGCCGAGGGCGTGATGGTGCTGGGCGCGTTGCTGGCCATCATCCGGCTGCTGCTGTCGCGCTTCCGCGATGGCGCTTCGTTGCTCAGCGGACCGGCCTGGGCGCTGACCACGGTGCTGTTCGCCGCGTACTGGTTGCCGCAACTGTTTTCCGCGCCCGACGCGCTGCAACCGGCGCACGCGCTGCGCAAGAGCCTCGAAGGCCTGCGCTACCTGCCGTTCCTGTGGCTGGTGGCGATGGCGGTCGCCGACACGCGCGGTCGCCGCATCACCTTCGGCGGGCTGTCGATCATCGTCGCGATATGGACGCTGGACGCGCTGGCGCAGGCGGCGTTCGGCACCAGTCCGATGTTCTGGGGCGTAGACCAGTTGAAGTGGGCGATCAGCGGCCACGGGGTGTGCCCGGCCGACAACCTGCTCGCGGCCGATCGCGTCAATGGCGTATTCGGCGCCTGCAATCCGAAACTCGGCCAGATCGTCGCCAGCCTGTCGCCGTTCGCGCTGTACGCGGCCGGACGCCGGTTCGGCGTAACCGGCTGGATCGTCGCGGCGGCGGCGGTCGGACTGGTGGTGCTGCTGTCCGGCGCGCGCGCGGCCTGGATCACCTATGCGCTGGTGTTGCTGCTGTCCGGGTGGGGCTTGCTGGGCTGGAAGAAACTGCTGGCGGTATTCGTCTTCGGTGCGATCGCCCTGGGTGCCCTCACGATGGCGTTGCCGCAGATGCGCGAACGCATCGAACGCACCACGATGGCCCTGACCGCCGACGAGCAGGGCGTCGACGCGGCCCTGTCCGGGCGCGCACGGATCTGGGGCGC
>DASRYD010000348.1:0-3570 GCA_035653955.1 Pseudoxanthomonas sp. | reverse complement strand
CTGCGAACGAGAAGATCGCTGGCTTCATCCACATCGGCACACCGCAGCTGGACGCCCCCGAACGCGAACGTCCCGATCCCGCGGCGCTGCTCAGCGACTGGACGCCCCATGCCTGAGCAGGCCGTGATGCGTCCGCTCCATCTGGTCGACGCCAGCCTGTACGTGTTCCGCGCCTGGCATTCGATGCCGGACGAATTCCACGATGCGGACGGCTGGCCGACCAACGCGGTGCATGGCTTCGCGCGCTTCCTGCTGGAGTTGCTGGAAAAGGAACGCCCGCGGCACATCGCCGTGGCCTTCGACGAGGCGCTGGACAGTTGCTTCCGCAACCGCCTGTACCCCGCGTACAAGGCCAACCGCGAAGCGGCCCCGGAAGAACTGAAGCGCCAGTTCCGCCATTGCAAGGCCCTGTGCGCGGCGCTCGGCCTCAACGTGCTGGCGCACCACGATTACGAAGCCGACGACCTGATCGGCAGCGCCCTGCATGCACTGCGCCCGCGCGGCTTCCGCGGAGTGATCGTGTCTGCGGACAAGGACCTGTCGCAATTGCTGTACGAGCACGACGAGCAATGGGATTTCGCCCGCAACCAGCGCTGGGGCCAGGCCGGGGTCAAGGCGCGCCACGGCGTCGAGGCGCGGCAGATCGCCGACTACCTGGCCCTGTGCGGCGACGCGGTCGACAACATCCCCGGCATCAGCGGCATCGGCAGCAAGTCGGCAGCGGTGCTGCTGGCGCATTTCGGCGACCTCGACACGCTGCTGGCGCGGGTCGATGAAGTGCAGTTCCTGCGCCTGCGCGGCGCCGCGCAGATGGCGGTGCGCCTGCGCGAGCAGCGCGAACTGGCGCTGCTGTGGCGCCAGTTGACCACGATCGCGCTGGACGCGCCGCTGCACGAGGCCGAAGCCGATTTCCGCCGCAATGGCGCGGACGCCGGCATGCTCGATGCCTTGTCGGAAGCGCTGCGTTTCGGTCCGATGACCCGTCGCCGGCTGCAGGAAGCGGCGCTGTAGACCGCGATTGCCGCCACCATGAATTCGTCATCGATCCGTCATAGCATGGCCGAATGAATCCGAAGACCGCACCCGCGAAAACCGTGTACGACGGCCGCTACCTGCGCATGCGCGTGCGCGGCACCTGGGAATATGCCGAACGCACCCACGCCGGCGGCCTGGCCGCGATCATCGTCGCGGTGACGCCGGACGACAAGGTCGTGTTCGTCGAACAGTTCCGCGTCCCGCTGCAGGCGCCGACCATCGAGATGCCGGCCGGCCTGGTCGGCGACATCCATGCGGGCGAAAGCATCGAGGAATCCGCGATCCGCGAACTGGAAGAGGAAACCGGCTGGACCGCCGACCGCGCCGAGCTGCTGATGACCGGCCCGACTTCGTCGGGCATGAGCAACGAACGCATCGCCTTCGTTCGCGCCATCGGCTTGCGCAAGGTAGGCCCGGGCGGCGGCGACGGCGGCGAGGACATCACGGTGCACGAAATACCGCGCGGCGAAGCCGCGGCATGGCTGGCGCGGAAGATGGGCGAAGGCTACGAACTCGACGCGAAGCTGTGGGCCGGGTTGTGGATGATCGACCACAACCTGGACGGCACGCCGCGCGGATGAAGCTCCGGGCCTCACTTAACGCCTGCGCAGCATTCGCTTGACGCGGACTTCCCCCGTCCTGTGGCGGACTGCCGGCATCGTCGACACAGCGAGGCCGCCATGATCGAAACCATCCCCTTCGAAGCCGACAACGTCGTCGGCTTCCGCATCACCGGCAAGTTGCGCGGCGAAACCCTCGACGCCATCTCCGCGAGCCTGGACGACAAGTTGCGCCGGCACGCCAAGGTGCGCATCTATGCCGAGATGCCGCGCTTCGAGGGCATGACTCCGGAGGCCGTGTTCGACGACCTGCGTCTGGCCTTGCGCCACTGGCGCGACATCGAACGCGAGGCGGTGGTCACCGACGAAGCCTGGATACGCAAGATCACCCCGCTCGGCGCCGCCATGGCCCCCGGCATCGAGGTCCGGGCGTTCGCCACCGCCGACCGCGAGGCGGCACGGGCCTGGATCGCGAGCTGAGTCCCTCCCGCCCGGAAAGGACTCAGGACTCAGACCTCACGCGAAGCCATCGGTCGCCCGCACCAGCGCATCGACGTTCTCGGCCTCGAACGCCGAATGGCCCGAGGCCGGGCTGATGTGCAGCTGCGCCTTCGGCCAGGCCTTGTGCAGGTCCCAGGCGTTCTGGATCGGGCAGACCACGTCGTAACGGCCATGCACGATGACCCCGGGGATGTCGGCGATGCGATGCGCGTCGCGCAGCAATTGGTCGTCGGCCTCGAAGAAGCCGCCGTTGACGAAGTAGTGGTTCTCGATGCGGGCGAAGGCCAGGGCGAACTTGGGATCTTCGTGGCCGTTGATGAAATCGTCGTCGACGTGCAGGAACGAAGTCGCGCCTTCCCACACGCTCCATGCGCGTGCCGCCGCCAGCCGCACGGCTTCGTCGTCGGAAGTCAGGCGGCGGTGGAACGCGGAGATCAGATCGTGACGCTCGACCGGGGGGATCGCGGCGAGGTAGTGCTCCCACGCGTCCGGGAACAGGCGATTGGCGCCTTCCTGGTAGAACCATTCCAGCTCCCAGCGGCGCAGCATGAAGATGCCGCGCAGCACCAGTTCGGCGACACGCTGCGGGTGGGTTTCGGCATAGGCCAGCGCCAGCGTGGAGCCCCACGAGCCGCCGAACACCTGCCAGCGTTCGATGCCGAGCTTTTCGCGCAGCTTCTCGATGTCGGCGACCAGGTCCCAGGTGGTGTTGGCGATCAGGTCCGCATGCGGCGTCGAACGCCCGCTGCCGCGCTGGTCGAACAGCACGATGCGGTATTTGGCCGGGTCGTGGAAGCAGCGCATCTTCTCGCTGCAACCGGCGCCGGGGCCGCCGTGCAGCAACACCACCGGCTTGCCGTCCGGATTGCCGCACTGCTCGTAGTACAGCGTGTGGCGCTCGTCGACCTTCAGCGTGCCGGTGTCGTAGGGTTCGATGGCGGGATACAGCGTGCGCATGGCGGCTCCTTGCATGAAATACCTGGGCTTATTGTAGGATGCGGCCCAGCGTCACCCGGTCGCGACCTTCGAGGTCGGTTTCGGTCGCGATTTCGACGAAACCAGCCGACGCCAGCAATTCGCGTATCGCCGCGCCCTGATCGAGACCGTGTTCGAGCAGCAACCAGCCGCCGGCACTCAGATGCGCGGGCGCGTTCGCGACGATTTCGCGGATCGCATCGAGGCCGTCCCGCCCCGACGACAAAGCCGCCGCCGGCTCGTGCGGCAGGCTGCCTTCGCGCAGGTGCGGGTCGCCTTCGGCGATGTAGGGCGGATTGCTCGCGATCAGGTCGAAAACCTCGCCGGCCAATGGCGCGAACCACGAGCCTTGGCGAAAGCCGACGTTGGCCAATCGGTTTTCGCTCGCATTGGCCTGCGCGACGGCCAGCGCATCCGCGCTGGAATCGGTCGCGACGACCTGCGCCTGCGGGCGTTCGCTGGCGACGGACAGGGCGATGGCCCCGCTGCCGGTGCCGAG
>DASRYD010000347.1:0-3607 GCA_035653955.1 Pseudoxanthomonas sp. | reverse complement strand
CTGGGCGTCGGCGGGCTGGGCCTGCCGGACAAGGACTACTACCTCAACGCGGATCCGCGTTTCGCCGGGATCCGCGAAGCCTATGTCGCCCACATCCGGCGCATGCTGGGCTACGCCGGCGTGAACGGCGCGGACGCGAAGGCGCGCGCGGACGCGGTCCTGGCGCTGGAAACCGCGCTGGCCAAGCCGCAGTGGGACCGCGCCAAGCTGCGCGATCGCGACAAGACCTACAACGTCTTCACCTTCGCCGAGCTGCAGCGGCGATTCCCCGGCTACGACTGGGCCGCGCACCTGCGCGCGCAGGAAATGCCGCAGCCGGATCGCGTCAACATCGCCACGCCGGACGCGGTACAACCGGTCATCGACGTGATCGACGCCACGCCGCTGGCGACCTGGCGCGATTACCTGACCTTCCACGCCATCGACGGCAACGCGGGCCTGCTCAGCCGCGAAATCGACGAGGCATCGTTCGCTTTCAACGGCAAGGTGCTGAACGGGCAGAAGGCCCAGCGCGAGGACTGGAAGCGCGCGGTGGCGATGGTCGGCGCGCGCAACGGCCTGGGCGACGCGCTGGGCGAGCTGTACGTGGCGCGCTATTTCAAGCCCGAATCCAAGGCGGCGATGGACCGGCTGGTGGAGAACCTGCGCGCCGCGCTGCGCCAGAACATCGAACGGCTGGATTGGATGGGCGATGCCACCAAGAAGGAAGCCTATCGCAAGCTTTCCACCTTCCGGCCGAAGATCGGTTATCCGTCGAAGTGGATCGATTATTCCAGCGTGGCCATCCGGCCGGACGACCTGTTCGGCAATGCCGTGGCGCTGCGCAGGTTCAACCGCGCCGACCAGAACCGCCGCATCGGCCAGAAGACCGACCGCGAGGAGTGGGGGATGACCCCGCAGACGGTCAACGCCTACTACAACTCGACCTTCAACGAGATCGTGTTCCCGGCGGCGATCCTGCAGCCGCCGTTCTTCGACGTGAACGCCGACGCAGCGGTGAACTACGGCGGCATCGGCGCGGTGATCGGCCACGAGATGGGCCATGGCTTCGACGATCAGGGCAGCAAGTCCGACGCCGACGGCATCCAGCGCAACTGGTGGACGGACGAAGATCGCGCGCGTTTCGAACAACGCACCAAGGCCCTGGGCGCGCAGTACGACGCCTATTGCCCGCTGCAGGGCCAATGCGTGAACGGCGCGCTGACCATGGGCGAGAACATCGGCGACCTAGGCGGTTTGTCGATGGCCCACACCGCCTACCGGTTGAGCCTGGGCGGCAAGCCCGCGCCAGCGATCGACGGCCTCAGCGGCGACCAGCGTTTCTACCTGGCCTGGGCGCAGGTGTGGAAGGGCAAATATCGCGACGAAGCCTTGCTCAACCTGATCAAGACCAATCCGCATTCGCCGGTGATGTATCGCGCCAACGGTCCGTTGCGCAATCTCGATGCCTGGTACCAGGCGTTCGACGTGCAGCCGGGCGACGCCATGTATCTGGCGCCGGAACAGCGCGTGCGGATCTGGTGAGGTAGCCTCGCGACGCGGGCGGGCCACTGCCTCCGCCCGCGTGCCGGCGCATGCAGTGGAGTGGGCGGGTCTTGTGCCGCGGATTCGCGATGCGTACCGTGCGGTGCGATCGCATCCCACCCCATACGGAGCCACCATGATCCAACGCATCGACGCCGGTCCGCGCATGTCCGAGGCCGTCATCCACAACGGCATTGCCCATCTTGCCGGGCAGGTGCCGGAAACCCTTGATGCCGACATCGAAACCCAGACCCGCGAAGTGCTGGCGGCCATCGACGACCTGCTGGCCCAGGCCGGCAGCGACAAGACCCGCATCCTGCGCGCGCAGATCTACCTGGCCGACATCGCCGATTTCCCCGGCATGAACCGCGCGTGGGACGAATGGGTCGCGCCGGGGCAGGGCCCAGCGCGCGCCACGGTCGAGGCGAAGCTGGCCAACTCCGGGTGGAAGGTCGAGATCGTCGTCACCGCCGTGGTCTGAGCACGGCGGCACGGCGTCGTTCGGCTACTTCTTCGTCTTGAGCGCCTTCACCGCGTCCAGCATCGTCTTCACGTGCTGGCCCGGATTGAGTTCGGAATGCGCCGCGGCGATCGAACCATCGGGTGCGATGACGTAAGAAGTGCGGTTCGACCATTCCGGCTTCTTGTCGAGGACCGCATCGTAGCTGGCGGCGATCTTCGCGCCCTGGTCGGCGGCGACCGGGAACTTGCCGCCGCAATGTTCGGTTTCCCTGGAGAAATCGGCGAGCTCCCCGGTGTTGCCGGCGGTGACGCCGATTACCGTGGCGCCTTCGGCCTTGAACTTGTCGATGGCCTCCGAGAACAGGTGCGCCTCGAGGTTGCAGCCGGGCGTGTGCGCGGCGGGGAAGAAATAGACCACGACCGGGCCCTTTTTCAACGCATCGGCCAGCTTGTAGGTGAACGGTTTGCCGGCAAGATAGGCGGGCGCGGTGAAGTCGGGCGCATGGGCGCCGACACCGAGCGCGGCGAACGCAGGCGCGACGAAGGCGGCGATGCCGGCGGCAAGAGCGAGGGAAAGAATCGGGCGAGGCATGCAAGTCTCCGCGTACGGTCGGGACGGCATTATGCCCCCGCCTGTCCACGGGCTCGCGGCCGCATCGCGCTCGTGATTCGCGCAATTACACTTGCGGCAGGCCGCGCCGGCCAGGCGGCGCCTGCGATCCGGCCGCCGTTGGATTCCTGAGCGATTTGCGGATTCGTGCCAGGCATCACGCCTGGTGCGATGGGCGCGATACCGGAACCGACGAACGCATTCCTTCTTCACTAATTTTTCACACGAGCCAATCCCTCGTTAATCGCGCCGGAAAGACCTCTTGCGGGCATCGCGCGCGCAGGTCCAGCATCCATGCGCCGCCGACGCCGGCGTTCGCATTTCCGCAACATTCCCGCAACGAGGACCGCCATGAACACCTCTTTCCGCCGCCTGCCGCTGTGCATCGCCCTGGCCGCGCTGCTTTCCCCCGCCGCGCCCGCATTCGCCCAGGATGCAGGCGGCGATACCGAGATCGTCGCCGAGGCCACCGTGCCGCGCGATCGCCTGGTCGACCGTTACACCGAGGTCGCCGGTTCCGAGGACCTCGCGGCCGGCCTGATCGACGGCCTGCGCAAGGGCGGCGAATTCACCGTGCAGGAAGCGGTGACCACCACCACCACGAACGCCGATGGCACCACGACGACCACGACCACGATGGTCGACCGCACCGTGGCCAATCCGGCCGGCCCGATGGGCTGGGGCGAAGTGAACATCAGCCTGTCGCTGGCGCAGGCGCTGCTCGATGCCGGCACCTACGCCAGCCTGTCCACCGCGCTGGCCGGCGTGCCCACCACGGTCACCAACGCCGACGGCACCACGACCACCACGGTCGAAGGCGGCGTGCTGGCGATGCGCGCCGACGGCATGGGCTGGGGCGCCATCGCCAAGGAACTGGGCTTCAACCTCGGCAGCCTGATCAGCGCTTCGAACAAGAACGAACACGCCGTGGCCGCGGCCGACAAGAAGGCCGAACGCGCCGCCAAGGCCGAGAAGGCCGCGAAGCCCGAGAAGGCTGAGCGCGCCGCCAAG
>DASRYD010000346.1:0-2550 GCA_035653955.1 Pseudoxanthomonas sp. | reverse complement strand
TGGACGCGCGCATCGGCGAATACTCGCGCTGCACCATCCACGACCGCCGCCCGCTGGTATGCGCCCAGGTGGCGGCTTCGCTGGAATTCGGCGAGCGCAGCACGCAGTGCGACCGGGCGCGGCAGGCGCATGGCCTGGCGCCGTTGACCGAAACGGACTGGGTTGGCGTGGCCGAGACGGAAAAGAATCCGCTTCCCGAGGCCTGACACGCCCCGGGGTTCAGCTCAACGGATTCGCATCCAGGAAGCGGCGGATCGCCGGCACCAGCACGTCGGCCTTGTCTTCCAGCACGTAGTGGCCGGCATCGTCGAAGGCCCGCACTTCGGCGCTCGACAGCGCGGCGCGGAAGCCGTCGAGGAAGTGCTTGTCGAACACGAAATCCTTCAGACCCCAGCCGAGGAACGCAGGCCGATCAGCGAATTCATGCAGCCGCCGTCCGGCTTCCTCCACCAGCGGCCATGCCTTGTCTCCCGGCGCCAGCGGTATGTCCTGCATGAAGCGCACGGTCGAGATGCGATTGGCCCACGAGTCGTACGGTGCGACGTAGGCGCGGCGCACGTCGGTCGGCATCTTTTTCTCCACGCCGAGGTACGACGCGCCACCGGAAAACGCATTGAACGCGCGGATGATGAAAGCGCCGAGCTTCCAGTCGCGGCCCAGTGCGATCTGCCACGGCAACGGCTTCGCAGCCGGCAGCGGGAACGCGCCGGTGTTGGTGATCACCAGACGCTGCACCTGCGCCGCATGCGACAACGCCCAGCCGAAACCGATCATCCCGCCCCAGTCGTGCACGGCCAGCGTGATCGGTCCGTCGATGCCCAGGCGCTCGAGCAATGTCGCCACGTCGTCGACGCGCGACCGCAAGGTGTAGTCGTAGCGGGAATCGTCCGGCTTGTCCGACAGGCCCATGCCGATGTGGTCGGGCACGATGCAGCGGTACTTGTCCGACAATCCGGAAACAAGGTTGCGCCAGTAGTAACTCCACGACGGATTGCCGTGCAGCATGACCACGACTTCGCCGTCGCGCGGGCCTTCGTCGAGATAGCTCATCGACAGGCCGGGGCGGACTTCGAAGCGTTGCGGCTGGAACGGGTATCCGGGGAAGCGCATGGGGTCGGACATCTAATGAAAAGGGCCGGCGAACCGGCCCTCGTTGGCGACGCGCCGGCGGTGGCTTACCACTCGACCTCGGCCATCGTGCAGTTCAGTCCGGAGCCGATGCCGAGCAGGGCGATGCGGTCGCCCTTCTTCAGCCGGCCCAGTTCCTTCAGCTTGCTCAGCACGATCGGCACCGAGGCCGGGCCGATGTTGCCGTGTTCGTTGAAGATGGTCATGACCTTCTTCGGGTCGATGCCGAAGGCCTTGATGAAGGCCTGGGTGTGCGGACGGCTGACCTGGTGGATGACGAACTGGTCCAGTTCGTCCACCGCCCAGCCCAGCGCGATCTTGGCGGCGACGAAGGTCTTCTGCGCCAGCTTCATGCCTTCGATCAGCAGCATACGGGTGTCGGTGACCATGCGGTCCAGATTGCCGCGGCACAGCTTGTTCCACTCGGTCGCCGAGCGGGTCACGCCGCCCTTGTAGCGCGGCGCGTCCGGCACCAGCTCGCGGCGGGCCATGACCATGGCCACGGCGCCGCAGCCCAGGGTCAGCGCGGCCAGTTCGTCGCGGAACTGCTCCTCGGTGATGCCCGGGGCGTTCATCCGTTCGATGGTCTTTTCGTAGACCAGGTTCGCGGTTTCGCCATCGACGACCAGGGCGTAGTCGATCTCGTTGCGCTCGATCATCCGCGCGGCGATGTCCATGCCGTTGATGAAGGCGAGGCAGGCGTTGGCCACGTCGAAGGTCTGGCAGTTGTCGCTGACGCCGAGGTTGCCGCAGACGATGCTGGCGGTGGACGGCTCCAGGTAATCGCGGCTGACCGAGGTGTTGACCAGCAGGCCCAGCTTGTCGGCGCCGATGCCGGCGTCGAGCAGCGCCTTGGTCGCGGCCAGGGTGGCGGCGTCGGACGCCTGCATGTCCGCGTCCCACAGGCGGCGCGCATGCACGCCGGCGATGTCGTTGAGCACGTCGGTCTTGATGCCCAGCCGCTGCAGGGTGGGCCGCAGGCGATTATTGATTTCGTCGGAAGTCAGGGTATGCGGCGCGTCGATATGCGCCAGCCCCGCGATGGAGACGTTGTTGAAAAGCATGGGGGTGCCGCCGTACTGGCCCGGGCCGGGCCGAAGGGCGGTAAGGGTACTCGTTCCGGGCCTTCACCGCATCTTTACGGCCTTGAGGCCCGGCCTAGCGCCTTAACGGGTCAGCGCCCGCAGCGCCAGGCGGCGAAACGCTGCCCGCCGTTGGCCGGCTCGCCCAGCGGCTGGATGGTATCGGCCTGGATGCCGGGGGCTTCGTTGCGCGCCAGCGTTTCCAGCTCGTCGCGGACCCGCAGGTTGTTGCGTTCATAGAACGCCACTTTGTCCTTGACCGACACCGAGACCTCGCCGCGCTGTTCGCAACCGGCCGGGGCCGCGCCGGCGGCGATGACCTTGACCGGCCGGGCCGCGG
>DASRYD010000345.1:0-2615 GCA_035653955.1 Pseudoxanthomonas sp. | reverse complement strand
CGACCTGGGCCAGCGCGACGTGACCCTGGCGCGTTCGGACCAGATCAGCCGCGACGCCAACCTCGACCTGCAGCACACCCTTGCCCAGCGCGAGGAGGAGATCGCCGGCCTGCGCGCCGACGTGGCCTTCTACGAGCGCCTGGTCGGGCCCACCAGCCAGCCGCAGGGCCTGAACGTGCATTCCTCGCAGTTCGTGGCCACCGGCGGCGCGGCATGGAAGTACCGCATCGTGCTGACCCAGAACCTCAACCGCGGCACGGTCAGCAGCGGGCGCATGCGCTTCCTGATAGAAGGCGTGCGCGACGGCCGCATCGCCCGGGTGGACTGGGCGCAGTTGCACCAGAATCCCGCCGCGCCCGAGCAGCCGTATTCGTTCCGCTATTTCCAGGAACTCGAAGGCAGCGTGATGCTGCCGGAAGGTTTCGTCCCGCAACGCGTGCGCGTTTCGCTGCTTGGCGGCGACGTCGCGGTGGAGCGCGATTTCGACTGGCAGACCGCCAGGACCTGACTTTCATCCGGAGTTCCCATGTTCAAGCCCAAACCTGGCCGCCACGGCGAAACCATCGATACGTTGATCGGTCCCCAGGTGGTGATCCGCGGCGACGTGGTGTTCAGCGGCGGGCTGTACGTGGAAGGCCGCATCCACGGCAAGGTGCTGGCCGAGGACGGCGCGCCTGCGGTGCTGACCTTGGCCGAGCAGGGCAGCATCGAAGGAGAAGTGCGCGTGCCGGTGGTGGTGGTCGATGGCCAGTTGCAGGGCGACGTGCACGCCTCGGAGCGGGTCGAACTGGCGTCGAAGGCGCGGGTGCTGGGCAACGTCCATTACAAGGTCGTGGAAATGCGCGCCGGCGCGACCTTGACCGGCCGGCTGATCCACAGCGACGCGACCCAGGCCGAAGCCGCCGTGCTGGCCGCCGCGCCACTGCCGTTTCCGAGCGCCGCCAACGGGTAGGAACGATCGGCTTTTTGCTCGTTGTCCCCGCGAAGGCAGGGTCCCGACGGCCTCCCTGTGCGTCACTGCGGGATTTATCCTCCGGCTCCGCCGCTGCGAAAAGGGGCCCGAAGGCAGGACAAAGAGCGAAAGCGCCGTGGATCTGTGCTTCAGCCGTCCGGCGTTATGCTGCCGGCATGAGCGAAAATCCCGATCCGGCGCCCGCACCCGCTCCGGCGCCCCCTGGTCCGCACCTGCAGCCGCTGTCGCGCTGGGCGCGGGCCCTGCTGTATGGACTGGGCGTGCTGGCCCTGGTCTGGCTGGGCTTCGGCGCATGGGGCGTGTGGAAGACCATGCAGGCCGCTTCGCCTTCCGCGACGCCCAGCGCCGCGCAATTCGAAACGCAACGCAAGCGCGTGGCCGAACTGGAACAACAGGTCGCCACCCTGACCCGTTCCGACCAGATCAGCCGCGACGCCAACACCGATCTGCAGAGCACGCTGGCCGAACGCGACGAGGAAATCGCCGGCCTGCGCGCCGACGTCGCTTTCTACGAACGCTTCGTCGGCGCCACCGCGCAGCGCCGTGGGCTGACCGTGCATGAGTTGAAACTGCAGGCGCAGGGCGAACAGGCCTGGCATTTCACCGCCACGCTGACCCAGAACCTGAACCGCGGCGCGGTCAACGCCGGCCGCCTGCAATTGGCGGTGGAAGGCACCCAGGGCGGCAAGCTGCGCCGGCTGGCGTGGGCCGACCTGCGCCAGCAGGCCGATGCGCCGGGCGTGGCGTATTCGTTCAAGTATTTCGAGCAGGTCGAAGGCGACCTGGTATTGCCGGCCGGTTTCGCTCCCACACGCGTGGCGGTGCGGTTGGCGCCGCAGAGCGGGGCGGCCGTGGAACAATCCTTCGCCTGGGCCGATGCCGTCGCCAAGGCCGGCGCCGGCGGCACTTGATGCTGCGTTCCATCGGCGCGCTTGAATCGACCCGGCCGCAACCCCATCCTTGAGCACATGAGCAGCCTCGTTTCCCTGCCCGGCGCCGCCCCCGATTACCAGTCGCTGCAGCGCCCGCTGAATTTCACCGTAGCCGCGGCCGCCAAGGTGCGCGAACTGGTGCGCGAGGAAGGCAATGCGGCGCTGGCTTTGCGCGTGTATATCCAGGGCGGCGGTTGTTCCGGCTTCCAGTACGGTTTCGAATTCGACGAGAACCGCGCCGAAGACGACCTCGCCATCGATACCGATGGCGTGACCCTGCTGGTCGATCCGCTCAGCCTGCAATACCTGATGGGCGCCGAGGTCGATTACAGCGAAAGCCTGCATGGCGCGCAGTTCGTCATTCGCAACCCGAATGCCAAGACCACCTGCGGCTGCGGCAGCAGTTTCAGCGTCTGACGTTCTTTCTCGCGGCCGGGTTCGCTTCCACGGCGCGGGCCCCGGATGGTCGGGCAAACCGCAGCTGGCGTTAAACTGGCGCCACGCATGAACATTCGCCCCGCGCTTTCCGGTTACGCCTTCGCCGATACGCCATTGGACCGCGCCGACAAGTTGCGCGACGACGCTGAGGCCCTGCTCGCGCTGTGGCCACAGGCGCGCATCCTGATCGTCGACGACGAGGGCCGCGCCCATGCCGACGAAGCGGGGCAAGCGCTGGCCGTTACTGGCGCGCAGCTCGGCGGTGGCCCCGG
>DASRYD010000344.1:0-6349 GCA_035653955.1 Pseudoxanthomonas sp. | reverse complement strand
GTTGCCGGCCCGCCGGCGCATGCGGACAACAAGCCGACGATGACGGCGAGGGCGCCGCCGCGGGAAAACTTCGCCATTACGGTTGCTCCGCCGGTTGCGCGGGCGCTTCCTGCGGTGCGTCTGGCTTCTTGTCCAATCCGAACCAGCTGCGCCAGCCACCGCCTTCTTCCTCGGCCGGCGCTTCGCCCTCCTCCGGAATCGTCTGGATCACGCACTGGCTGTAAGCCGGTGCGTAGCCGACCACGAACGGCAGCTGCCGCGCGCCGGGACAACCGGGATCGGTGCTGTTGTTGCCGGCGATCCACTGCCAGTCCAGGCCCTTGCCCGACACCTTCAACGGCGCACTGGGCAGGCGCGAGAAGATGCCCGACCACACCCGCATCGCGCCGGTGGCGCCGTACAGCCCGGTCATTTCGTTCTGGTCGTTGCCCATCCACACCACGGCGAGGTGGTCGCCGGTGTAGCCTGCATACCAACTGTCGCGACCGTCGTTGCTGGTACCGGTCTTGCCGGCGGACTGCAGACGGCCGAGGCCGTCGCCGAGCAGTTGTCGTCCGGTACCGTTGCTGACCACCTGTTGCAGGGCGACGCCGATCAGGTTCGCGGCGATCGAATCGCCGCCCTGCGCCGGCGCCGGCGCCTTGTCGTAGCGCTTGAGCAACTTGCCCTTCGGGTCGAGCACGCCACGCACCGCGTGCAGCGGCTGGATCTGGCCGCCGGAAGCGAGAAACTGGTACAGCTGGGCGATCGCGTACGGACTCTGGTCGGTGGAACCCAGGATCAGCGACGGGTTCGGTTCCGCCTTGATCCCCGCCAATACCCGGATCAGTTCCGCCAGCCGCTGCGGATCGACCTTCATGCCGATGCGCACCGTGGCCTGGTTGTACGAATGCGACAGCGCGTCGACCAGGCGCACCGTGCCATGGCTGCGGTTGTCGGAATTGCCCGGCGTCCACTTGCGGCCACCGCCCAGTTGCACGGTCACCGGCGAATCCTCGACCCAGCTCGCCAGCGAATAGCGGTCCGGTTGGGCCAGCGCCAGCAGGTACACGAACGGCTTCAGCAGCGAGCCGACCGGACGCTGCGCTTCGACGGCGCGGTTGAAGCCGGGCTCGGACACGTCGCGGCTGCCGACCACGGCCAGCACGTCGCCATCGTGCACGTCGGTGAGCACCATGCCGGCCTGCAGCGGGGGCCTGCGCTTGTTCTCCACCGCCTTGATCGTGCGCGTCACCGCGCCTTCCGCGTAGGCCTGCGCCGACGGCGACATGCCGGTCATCACGCTCAGCCCAGCGCCCTGCAGCACGTTTTCCGGGTAGTCGCGCGCCAGTTGCCGGCGCACCAGATCGACATAGGCGGGGAAGCGGTTCGCCGCCAGCAGGCCCGGCGTCTTGCTCACGCCCAGCGGTGCGGCCGAGGCGCGCTTGAGTTCGGCGTCGTCGATCAGGTTGGTTTCGCGCAGTTTCTGCAGGACGAAGTTGCGGCGCTCCAGCGCGCGATCCGGATGCCGGCGCGGGTCGTAGTAAGACGGTCCCTTGACCAGTGCGATCAGCAGCGCGATGTGCTCGGTATTCAAATCCCCGAGGTCGCGGCCGAACCAGAATTCCGACGCCGCCGACACGCCGTGGATCGCCTGGTTGCCGCGCTGGCCCCAGTAAACCTGGTTGAAGTAGGCCTCTAGGATGGTGCGCTTGTCGTAGCGCGCGTCGAGGATCAACGCGTAGAGGATCTCGTTGAACTTGCGCGCCGGCGTCTGCTCCTTGCCGATGCCGAGCAAGCCGCTGCGCGCCAATTGCTGGGTCAGGGTGCTGGCGCCCTGGCGCGATCCGCCGCCCGAACGCGCGGTGACCCACAAGGCGCGCAGGATGCCGCTGAAGTCGATGCCGATGTGGCTGCTGAAGTCGCGGTCCTCGACCGCCTGCAGGCCGGTGACCAGCAGTTCCGGCACGTCCTGCAGCTGCACCAGGCGGCGTTCTTCCTGCTTCTGCCCGTACAGCGTGGCGATGCGCGCCGGGTCCAGCCTGACAGAACGCAGGAACACGTTGCGTCCAAGGTCCTTGACCCCGAGCACGCGTCCGTCAGACAGGCTCGCCTGCACCCGCCGTGGGACCACGCGGCCGTCCACGTCGATGTAGCCGCGGCTGGAGATGGTGAAGCGCCCGCCGTTCTGCGCGTAGGTGCCGGGCGTCTTGCCGGCGCCGTCGTCGCGGTACGAAGCCGCGTCCAGTTCGGTCTTCAGCGTGCGCGCATCCATGGCCAGTCCCGGCGACAACTGCAGCGGCCGCGCGTAGACCCGGGTCGGCACCTGCCACTGCAAGGCGCCGAAGCGCACGCTGACCTGATGGTTCAGGTACAGCGTGTACGGAATCAGGAAACCCAGCCCCAGCGCCACCGCGGCCAGGCCCCAGCCCAGCAGGCGGCCGCTCCACGCAGGCGCTTCCGCGCCGTCATCGTCGTCCAGTTCTTCGTCGTAGTCGTTGCGGGCCACAGGGAATGCGACAATGGAAATTCCGGCGAGTCTATCGCAGTCCGGCCCCTCCAACCGGATGGCCATCCTTCAGTTCACGCAGAGTTTCGTGCCAGCCCTACTTCGCTACCACCTCCAGCGCGCCCTGTCCCGGTTTCATCGCGCCAGGGTCTTGCTCTTTTCGAGGGGAGTAGGCGCCGCACTCGGTAAATTGACCTCGCGCCCTGCGTCGACCGGACAGGCTCCGCCACGATTGATTAGGGGCGCCGCACCAATACGCGTGCCGCAAGCAGAAGAACCACTAAGCCTGTTGTGGATCGACGAGCACCTCCCTGATCCCAGCCGGGACTCTGGTTCGCTGCGCATGTTCAATCTGATGCGATTGCTGGTTGCTATGGGCCATCGCGTCCATTGCCTGCCCGAATCGCGAACGGTCCTTCCTGCCCTCGCGGATACGTTGCTGAGCATTGGCGTGGAGTTGCCTGCGCACAACAATCACATCGCCACCGAGTCCCCTGCGAGCTGGCTGCTGCGCCAAGGCCGACAATACGATGGGGTAATCGTCAGCCGATATCACCTGGCGTTTTCCTGGTTCCCCTTGATCCGTCGCTCTCATCCCAACGCAATCAGGGTCCTGGATACGGTAGACCTTCATCATGTCAGGGAAATGCGTGAAGCAGATCATCGCGGCAATCGAGGACTGGCCGCTGCCTCACGCATGACCAGGAAAATGGAGCTTTCGGCAATTCGCCAAGCCGACGTTACCTGGGTCGTGAGTGAAATCGAAGCCACGATCCTGCATGCGGAAGCGCCCGAAGCCGTAGTGCGGAACGTCTCCAACCTGATCGATTTGCCGCCAGAAACAAGTCTCCCCGCGTCCCGTCATGGCCTGATCTTCGTGGGCGGAGCGCAACACCCCCCGAATATCGATGCGGTCCGCTGGCTGCTGTCTGACATCGTGCCCTCCTTGCAACAACGGTTGGCGGGTTGCGAATTGCATCTGGTCGGCGCGGGCCTCGAGGAAAGCATGGTCGGCATCCGTGTACCTGAAGGCGTGCATTTTCACGGCCATCTTCCCGAGATGGACGGCTTGCTCGAATCCTGCCGCATCGGCATCGCGCCTTTGCGCTTCGGCGCCGGCGTCAAGGGCAAGATAAACCAATACATGGCGCACGGCCTGCCCGTCGTTGCTACCCCGATTGCTGCGGAAGGCATGCATTTGCGAGATGGGCAGGACGTGCTTGTGGCCGAAAGCACAGAAGACTTCATCCTGTCTATCGAGCGCCTAAGTCGCAATGATGCCTTGTGGATGCAGTTGTCTGCCAACGGACGCGAGAACGTTCGCAAGTTTTTTTCTGCGGAATCGGCAATTCCATCACTTGTCGCCACTTTCGTACGCCCTCAGCATCGTTCGGGCACCTGATGCCACGGCAACTCCATGCACATCTTGTTGATCGCTTACGAATTCCCCCCCAGTCCATCGCCGCAATCGCTGCGATGGACGTACCTGAGTCGCCACCTTGCGGATATGGGACACCGGATTACCGTCCTGACCATCCGCCTTGGAGGGCATACGGCCGGACTACCGTCTGTTCCCGACTCGATCATCGTGCATCGCACCTACGCGGGACCAGTGCGCGGCACACTGGCCGCGCTACGCGACCGAAGAGCAAAAATCGCCGTGCGCGAACCTCCGTCGTCACACGCCACCTCTCCACCGCCCTTATCGAACATCAGAAGTCGTCACGGCTGGAAGCAGATCGTGTCCGACTCTGCCCAAGGGATTGCCGCCAAGATACTGTTTCCCGATGTGAGGGGCGAGTGGCTGCCGTGGGGTACGCGCGAATTACGAAAGCTGCTTCGCGAAGACATGCCTGACGTCGTCATCAGCTCCCATGAACCGGCAACATCGCTTGAACTTGGCCTTCTAGCAGCCCGAAAAGGCATTCCATGGATCGCCGACCTGGGCGACCCCATATTGGCCGGTTACACGCCCGCGCGCTGGCGCGATCGCTCGCTGAGGCTCGAACAAGAAGTCTGCCTACGTGCCGATCACATCACGGTCACGACGGATGCCGCCGCAAACCTTCTTTTAGATCGCCACGGACGTAGCGAGCGCATCAGCATTATCCACCAAGGGTACGAAGCGGATTCTGCGCCCCAATCCCATGGCGTCATTTTCGATCCTACGAAGCTCGAGCTTCTGTACACCGGCAGTTTCTACGCTTTCAGACGTCCGGACGCACTGTTGGCGGCATTGGATCGCTTTCCTGGCGCCCGGCTCAACATTGCCGCAATCACCACGCCGGAGATCGTCGTGAATGCGGCGCGCAACATGCCCGACCGGATTCGCCTGCTCGGTTTCCTGCCGCACCGGCAGGCCATCGCATTGCAGAGGAACGCAGATGTCCTTCTCAACATCGGCAATGCGGACCCATCGCAAGTCCCCGGCAAGGTCTACGAATACCTAGGATCACAACGCCCGATACTCCATCTGGGTTCTGCAGACGATGCCATTGCCCGCCTCATGGCACGGTTACGCCGTGGATGGAGTTGCGCCAACACATCCGGCGAAATCGCGGCATGGCTACAGAACGCCATCGAAGCCAAGCAAAAGGGAATGTTTACTCAAGGGCTGGATCTTGGGCTCGACTCCGTGAACGAATGGAGCTGGCAACGACTCGCGACCCGCGTGGACGAAATCCTGTCGTCGACACTACGCTAGTTCTTCGCCCGATTCGTTTGCCACATCGCCGCCTCCGGTCGGAACGATCGTGGCAATACCCCAAGGACGGAACCCACCGGGCCGTTGTCGGCAAGCAAGTCCTGGTCGAGCCGCGACAAGGGTCCACGCGATGCGGGCCACAGTGCGCGCATTAGCGTTTGAACGGCAGGGCCCAGCGGCAGCGATAGCGTGGCGCGCGGCAAGCTGTCTCGCACGCGACGGAACATGGTCTCGGCGCTGATGCGTTCTCCGCCGCCGAATTCGAATACCCTGCCCCGCGCTTCCGGCACGGCCAGCGCGCGCACGACCGCGAGGGCCAGATCGTCCGCATGCACCGGTTGGCGCAGTCCGCGCGCGGCGGGAATCGGGAACACGCGCCAGCGCAACGCGCGACGGGCCAACGGGGTCAGGCTCTTGTCCAACCCGACGCCGTAAATCAGGGTCGGGCGGAACAGGGTCCAGCCGATGCCGAGGCGTTCGCACTGGCGGACCACTTCGTCTTCGCCCTGGCGCAACACGCGGGCGATTTCGACTTCATCCGCCACCACCGAATCGCGCTTGCTGACGGCGCTCATCGAACTCGTCGCCACCAGGCGCGGCGCCGGCGCTTCGGTTTGCATGGAAAGCCACTCGCCGAGCGCCAGCAGCGGGCCGAAACTGACGATGGCGTCGTAACGCGCCGGTTCGGGCATGCGATCGGGGACGCGCGCAAGCTTCCAATCGACCTGCGCGGTGCTCGCATGCGCCTTCCGGCTCAAGGCGACGACATCGAAGCCGGCGGCGAGCAGGCGCGGCAACAAGCAGAAACCGATCTGGCTGCTTGCGCCGATTACGAGTACTGCCATCCTGGTCGCGCCGTTGCCGTAGTGTGCCTGTCCGCATGATAGCGCGGGGCGCTACGGCGTCCGCACGCTGTCCACGCGCGCTTGCAACTGCCCCAGCCCGGGTGCGCGCTCATCGAGCGATCGCGCGCGGCGCAACGCTTCCCGCGCATAGGCGACGTCGCCGGTGCCCAATCTCTCGGCGCCGACCGAAACCCAGCTTTGCGCCAGGCGCCTGCGCGCGGTGGGGAGGCCGGGATTGTCCGAATCCAGCGCCTGCCAAGCGTCGTAGCAGGCATGCGCGCTGCGCGGACGATTGCCGCGCAGTTCGCTTTC
>DASRYD010000343.1:0-1919 GCA_035653955.1 Pseudoxanthomonas sp. | reverse complement strand
GTGTTCGCCGCCGCGAGTGCGGCGGCGCATGAGGCCGTTCAGAGCACCCGTGGCGGTTCGCCGCCGACGATCACCACGTCGGCCGGACGGCGCGCGAACAGGCCCACGCTGACCACGCCCGGGATCTGGTTCAAGTCGCGTTCCATCGCCACCGGATCGACGATCGACAGGTTGTGCACGTCCAGCACCACGTTGCCGTTGTCGGTGACCGTGCCGTCGCGCCACACCGGCTGGCCGCCGGTCAGCCTGACGATTTCGCGTGCGACCAGGCTGCGTGCCATCGGGATGACTTCGACGGGCAGGGGGAACTTGCCGAGCACCGGCACCAGTTTGCTCGGGTCGACGATGCAGACGAACTTGTCGCTGGCCTCGGCGATGATCTTCTCGCGGGT
The DNA here is from genome assembly GCA_035653955.1 of Pseudoxanthomonas sp. GTDB lineage: Bacteria > Pseudomonadota > Gammaproteobacteria > Xanthomonadales > Xanthomonadaceae > Pseudoxanthomonas_A. Next base: position 1,527 of record DASRYD010000343.1, on the reverse strand, counting down.
CAGCGCCGCGCCGCCGCCCTTGATCAGGCGCTTGTGCGGGTCGCATTCGTCGGCGCCGTCCACGTACAGCGACAGCGAGCCGGTGTAATTGAGGTCCAGCACGTCGATGCCGTGCTGTTTCAGCCGCGCGGTGCTCTGTTCGGAACTGGACACGGCGCCGGCGATGCGGTGCTTGATCCTGCCCAGCGCGTCGATGAAGAAGGCAACGGTGGAACCGGTGCCGACGCCGACGATCATGCCGTCTTCGACGTATTCGATGGCCTTTTCGCCGGCCAGGCGCTTTGCTTCGGACATTTGGGAATTTTTGCCTTTGTAGGAGCGCACCTTGGTGCGCGACCGATAATCATCGGATGGGATGACGTTTTCGCGGAACGCCGTGAACGAAGGTCGCGCACCAAGGTGCGCTCCTGCGGAATCATTCCAGCGACAGGAGCAGCTTCCATTGCGCCGCGGTCACCGGCATCACCGACAGGCGGCTGCCGCGCTGGATCAGGGCGAAGCCTTCGCCGAGCTCGTCGGCGTGGCCCTTGATCTCGTCGAGGGGAATCGTGCGCTTGAGCTTCTTCACGAACTTCACGTCGACCAGGTCCCAGCGCGGTTGCTCGCGCGTGCTCTTCGGGTCGTGGTAGTCGGATTTCGGGTCGAACTGGGTCGGGTCGGGATACGGCTCGCTGGCCACTTCGGCGATGCCGACGATGCCCGGCACCTCGCAACTGGAGTGGTAGAACAGCACGCCGTCGCCGGCCTGCATATTGCGCATGTGATTGCGCGCCTGGTAGTTGCGCACGCCGTTCCACGGCTCCACGCCGACCTTCTTCAGGGCATCGATGGAAAACGCGTCCGGTTCGGACTTCATCAGCCAGTAGTGCTTGCGGCGGTTCACGCGGCGGCTCCGGGGATCAAAGTGGTGGTGGCCCTCACCCCATCCCTCTCCCGCAATCGGGAGAGGGGGAGTCGGTGCCGTGCGGTATTCGCTTCGAAACCGGCAAGGATGCTTGGTTCACTAGGTTTCATGGATAGGTTGCGCCCTCGGTGCAGATCGCGTCGGCGTGCACGTCCCAGTCTTCGCTGCGCAGCGATTCGACGCATTGCGCGTCGAAGCCGGCGCCGACCAGGTACGGCGGCGCGGGCATGTGCCTGCGGAAGGCGAAGCTGCGGTCGTACCAGCCGCCGCCCATGCCGAGGCGCCGGCCCTGCGCATCGAAGCCGACCAGCGGCATGACCACCAGGGCCAGCGCTTCGGGCGCAAGCGCGCTGGAGGGTTCCACGTCGGGTTCCGGAATGCCGAAGCGGTTGCTGACCAGCGGATCGCCCGGGCGCCACGCGGCGAAGCGCAGTTCCTCGCCGTGCAGGACGGGCAGGCAGTACACCAGTCCTTTCGGCAGCTTCAGCTGGAAGCTGTGCAACGCGATTTCGCCGTCCATCGCCCAATAGCCGGCGACGTAGCCGTGCTTCGGCAGGAAAGGCAGCGCCAGCAGTCGGGCGGCCAGCCCGTCGGCGGCGGCGATGCGCTGCGCGGCCGGCAAT
>DASRYD010000342.1:0-2224 GCA_035653955.1 Pseudoxanthomonas sp. | reverse complement strand
ACCGACCGAAGAGCATTCGCGGCCAAGGCCGCTCCCGCGGGATCACTTGCGTGCGGTGAAGATCGGGGTCAGGTAGTCGGGCTTGCCCTGGACGCGCTCCAGGTGCGGATAGCGCAGACCGCCGTGGTAGTCGATCGGGATGCGCCGGTAACGGTCGAAATCCTTGACCATCAGCACGATCGGCTGCTTGCCGTCCTTCGCCGCCTTGACCGCTTCTTCCAGCGCGTCCTTGTCGTATTCGACGTCGTTGATCGCGACGATCTGGGTGCCGCTGCCGATGCCGGCGTTGAACGCCGGGCTGTCCCAGCGCACGTCGGAGACCTTGCCGTCCTTGCCGATGCTCAGGCCCAGCGAATAGACGAAATCGGCCATGCCGGCGCCGCGGCCGCTCTTGGCCTGCGCCTTGGCGTAGGCGCTGGGCTCGTCCTTGTAGACCAGCTTCCAGCCGCTGGCCTCGATGCCGCCGGTCAGGCCGGTCTTGCCGTCGAGGCGTTCGCGCAGGAAGGTGGCCCAGTCGTTCGCGACGACGCCATCGAGCGTGGCGACCACGTCTTCGAAGGTGTAGGTGTTCGGCGACTCCCACTTGCCGTCGTCGACGCCGAAGAAGGCCTTGGCGAAATCGTCCAGCGATTTCTTGCCGCCGGTCTTCGCGCGGATCAGCGCGTCGGCTTCCAGCCAGATCATCTGCCCTGCGCTGTAGTAGTCCTCGCTCATCTGGTAGTTGCGGTACGCGCGCGGCGCGCGGCTGGCGATGATCGGATCGTTGGTGGTGTCCTGCACATTGCGCCAGGCCAGGCCGGGGCGGTTGTCGGCGTAGGTCGCGGCGACCAGCGCCAGCGCGTCGCGCGATGCGTCCAGCGGACGCATGCCGCTGCGCGCCGCCAGCACGTTGCCCCAGTACTGGGTCTGGCCTTCGTAGACCCACAGCAGGCTGTCCTGCATCGGCACGTTGAGGTTCGGCGTCCACAGGTCGGCGCCGCGGCGGTACTTGCCGTTCCACGAATGGGTGTACTCGTGCGCCAGCAGGTCGGAGAAGCCGGCCTTCTCGTTCCACTCGGTGAAATAGCCGGTGCCCACGCCGTTTTCGCTGCTGCGCTGGTGCTCCAGGCCGTTGCCGCTCATCTGGTCGGACAGCGAGAACAGGAACTGGTAGTGGTCGTAGTGCTGCGCGCCGTACAGCTTCAGCGCCTGCTCGACCATGGTCTTGTGGATCTTGATCTGTTCGGGCTTGGCTTCGAGGTACTTGGGCGCGTCGGCGACCACGCCCAGCTTCACCGGCACCTTGCTGCCGGCGGGGGTCAGATCGATCTGCTTGGCGTAACGGCCGGCGAAGATCGGCGAGTCGACGTAGGTGTCGAAGGACACGTCCTGGTAATCGACGGTATCGCCGCTGCGGCCCTGTTCGTGCATCGCGGTGAACGCGGTCCAGCCGGCGGGATAGGTCACGCGCGGGTCGAACATGATCTTGCTGCCGTAATGGCCGGCCGGATACAGCACGGCGGCGATGGTCTTCAGGTTCAGCATGTTCGGGGCCATCGCCACGCCGCCCTGCGAGCCGTCGGTGGGCGTGAGGTAATCGAATTCGGCGGTGATTTCGTTCACGCCTTGCGGCACGACGAGGTGGAAGGCGTTGACGTCGAGCGTGTCGCGCTTCCATTCCAGCTTCTGGCCGCCGGCCTTGAACACGATGCCGGCGATCTTGTCGATCGGGTTGCGCGGCGTGTGGCCGCCCGGGACCCACTTGGGATACAGCAGGGTCAGCTCGCCCGGCGCCACCGGAATGGTTTCCTTCACCCGGAAGATGCGCTGGGTCAGATTGGTGGCGTCGATCTCGATCCGGATCGTGCCCGGCGCGTAGGGCGTGTCCTGTGGCGCCGGGATTTCGGCCCGGGCAGCGAGCGGGGACAGGGCGACGAACAGGGCGCAGGCAAGGCGGGACGGGGTCATCGGCGGCTCCGGGACGGTAATGCGGAATTCAGCAGTTTCGGCCGCAGGGCATCGGCCTGCCTGTGCCGATGGTCATTGGCGGGTCAATTGACCCACGGGCGCGAGATGGCGACCTTGACCGTGCGGATGCCCGGTTGCGCGCGCAGGGCGTCCACCAGGCCGCTGTCGACCCGCACCGATTTCGGGCCGTTGAGGTCGAGCAGGCCGCCGACGCGGCGTTCGCGGCCGGGCAGCAACAGGTCGAGGCGCAATGGCGTGGCGCCCGGGCGATGCGTCG
>DASRYD010000341.1:0-7252 GCA_035653955.1 Pseudoxanthomonas sp. | reverse complement strand
GCGCGGTCGCGCAGCACGGCGCGTCGGCCTTCGTCGTCCAGCGGCGACAAGGCGATGCGCACGCACTGCTGCAGGCGCGAACGCAGGTCGGGCAAGGCCAGCGCGAGTTCGTCCGGCAATGCCTGCGCGGTGTACAGCACGCTGGCGCCTCGACTGCGTGCGCGATTGTGGAAATCGAACAGGGCGACCTCGTCGTCGCGGTTGCCGACGACCTTCTCCAGCCCGTCCAGCGCGATCACGTCGCGGTCGTCCAGCGCTTGCAATGCTTCGCCGGCGCGACCCGCGGCGGCAGCCAGCGGAAGGAAGGTTGCGCTGCGTCCGGCCTGTTCCGCCGCCGCGCACAAGGCCAATGCCAAATGGGTCTTGCCGGTCTTGGCCGCGCCCGCCAGGAACAACCAATCCACGCCCGGACGTTCGGCCAGCGCACGCAACTGCGCCAATGCTCCGGCGGGTGCGGCGACGAACGAATCGAAGCGCTGGTCCGGCGGGTAGCGCAGGGCCAGCGGCATTTGCGGCGTGGCGGTCACTTCGTGTTGTCTTGGTTGCCGGGTGCCGGCGGCAGCGTGCCGTCGTCGATGAAGGTGTCCAGCACGATCCGCGGATGCTCGCCGGCGTACAGATGGCTCTGCGTATAGCGCTCGTGCGCGTAACGCAGCAGCACGTTGACCACCGCCGCCAGCGGCAGGCCCAGCAGCATGCCGAGGAAGCCGAACAGCTGCCCGCCTGCGAGCACGGCGAAGATCACCGCGACCGGATGCAGACCGATGCGGTCGCCGACCAGCTTCGGGGTCAGCAGATAGCTTTCGATCAGCTGGCCGACGCCGAACACCGCCAGCACCCCGGCGATGTGCTTCCAGTCGCCGTACTGCATCAGCGCGGCGAGCACGCCGAGGACCACGCCGCTGGTCGGACCCAGGTACGGCACGAAGGTCAGCAGGCCCGCGATCAGGCCGATCAGGATGCCGAGGTCCAGCCCGACCACCCACAGGCCCAGTCCGTACATCACGCCCAGGATCACCATCACCAGGAACTGCCCGCGCAGGAAACCGCCGAGCACGTCGCTGGATTCGCGCGCCAACCGGCTGACCGTATCGATGTGGTCGCGCGGCACCATCGCCGCGATGCGGCCGACCAGCAGGTCCCAATCGCGCAGGAAGAAGAAGGTGATGACCGGGATCAGCAGCAGGTTGGCGACCCAGCCGAATACCGCCATGCCCGAACGCGACACGTAACCGAGCACCGTCGTGGCGACGCCGCCCGCCTTTTCCCAGTTGCCGCGCACCAGTTCGATGATGTGGTCGAAATCCAGCCATACCGACAGCTTCATGCCCAGGCGCTGTTCCAGCCACGGCAGCGCGGTGCCCGTCAGCCATGCCTGGTAGCGCGGCAGGGATTCGACCAGCGTCGCGATCTGGCCTTCGATTATCGGCACCAGAATCAGCAAGGCCACGGCCAATACCAGCGCCATCGCCGAAAACACCAGCACCACGGCGGTATTGCGCGAACGACCCTTGGCTTCCAGCCAATCGACCACCGGGTCGCCCATCCACGCCAGCAGCGCGGCGACCGCGAACGGCGTCAGGATCGGCGAAAGCAGCCACACCACCCACAACACGCCCAGGCCCAGCGCCGCCCATTGCAGGCGACGCAGGAAAAGGGCGATTTCCTGTTGCGATTCGTCCGTGGTCATGGCGGCGGCCGGCTTATTTCATCCGGTACACGGGCGGATCGCCTTCGCCGCCGACGAACGGCGCGTCGTCCCCGACCATGCGCTTGAAGCCCGGCAGGCCGCTGACCAGGTCCAGGTTCACTTCGTAGGTGTCGCCATGCGCGGCGACCGGGGTGATCTTGCGCACCACCGCCATGCGCTGCAGCGCGGAGCTGAGGCGGATGTAGCCGTCGGCGCCGTTCACGCCGGTGAACACCACCCGGTAGCTGCCCGCCGGCCCGGCACTGCCGCGTTTGGCGTAGCGCTTGATCAGGGCATCGGCGGCACCGTCGGCGCCGGCCGACATGGCCCGGCGCGCGTCCGGATCGCTGGACGACCACTTCGACAACACTTTCCCGCCATCCACGAATACCCAGTCCGCCTTCCAGCCACCGCCCGCGCGGTACAGCTTGCCGACCAGTTGCATCGGCGGGCTGTAGCGCGAAGAAGCCCGCGCGACCGCGGCCACGTCCTGGCGCCAGATCGCACCGACCACGGCCTGTTCGGCAGCGTTGCCGGCAGGCAGGCCGAGCGCATAGCCGCGCGCCTTGGCCTGATTCAAGGCGGAGCGGGCCGCATTGGCCTGCGTCAGTCCGACCAGGCGCGGGCCGCTGCCGTCGTCGATCGCCAGCCACAGCACCGGTTTCGGCCTGGGCTCCGGCCAGATGCCCAGGCCCAGCGCGCCAGCCAATTCGTTGACCGCATCGGGCTTGAACCGCGCCACCAGCACGGTGCCGAAGGTCGGCGCGCCGTTCGGCGAGACGCCTTGGTCCTGGCGGAAGTCGTAGCCATCCACATAGTCCCTGGCATTGCGCAGTTCCACGCCGACGCCCGGGCGGGCAGTGACGTTGCGGTCGCCGGTGAGCTTGGCCAGTACCTTGCCCAATGCACGGGCCAGGCCGCTGTTGCGGTCGGATTCGCCCTGGCCGTTGACCGGCACTTCGGCCTGGTAGATGCCCTGTGCGCCGACCACGTCGCCTTCGGTGCGCAGGCCGCTTTGCGCCGCGGCCGTGGCTGCGGACAGTGCGATGAGGGTGGCGATGGCAGCAGCGAAGATCCGACGCATCCAGCTTCCTTTTGGGCCCCGGTTCGGTGCCGGGACGAGAGGGGAATTGTTGCCCGAATGGCCCCGGAGCGCCAATCCGGGCCGTTCAGGCGTGTTGGACCTCTTCTCCGCATGCAGGGAAAGGGTACAACCCGATCAAGGAACCCAAGGCTGTTCGCCTCATCGGCTCGCCATGGCTCGTTCCAATTCATTAAATCCGGAAATTTGTCGCGGCGCCCCTTAAAATTGCGCGAATCCCTCCGCCGCTCCGGCCTGCCCCGTGACCCAGCCCACCGCCCTCACCTATCGTGACGCGGGCGTCGACATCGACGCCGGCAACGAAGTCGTCGAACGCATCAAACCGCTGGTCCGGCGCACGATGCGCCCCGAAGTGCTGGGCGGCGTCGGCCTGTTCGGCGGCCTGTTCGACGTATCGAACAAGTACAAGGAACCCGTGCTGGTCTCCGGCACCGACGGGGTCGGCACCAAGCTGATCCTCGCCAAGCAGCTGAACCGCCACGACAGCATCGGCATCGACCTGGTCGCGATGTGCGTCAACGACGTGCTGGTGCAGGGCGCCGAGCCGCTGTTCTTCCTCGACTACTTCGCTACCGGCAAGCTCGACGTGGAAACCACGGTGAACGTGGTCGGCGGCATCGCCAAGGGTTGCGAGATCGCCGGCTGCGCCCTGATCGGCGGCGAGACCGCCGAGATGCCCGACATGTACCCGCCGGGAGAATACGACCTGGCCGGCTTCACCGTCGGTGCGGTGGAAAAGTCGAAGCTGGTCGATTCCAGCAAGATCCGCGAAGGCGACGTGCTGGTCGGCATCGCGTCCAGCGGTCCGCATTCCAACGGCTATTCGCTGGTCCGCAGGATCCTCGACCGCACCGGCAACCCGCTGGACCTCGACCTCGGCGGCGTGAAACTGGCCGACGCCTTGATGGAACCCACGCGCATCTACGTGAAGCCGGTGCTGGAACTGCTGGCGAAGCACGACATCCACGCGATGGCCCACGTCACCGGCGGCGCGCTGGTCGAGAAGATCATCCGCGTGGTGCCGAAGGAATTCGGGCTGGAGATCGACACTTCGTCGTGGCCGCTGCCGGCGGTGTTCGACTGGCTGCAGCGCGAAGGCAACGTGCCGCGCGAGGAGATGTGGCGCACCTTCAATTGCGGCATCGGCTTCGTGCTGATGCTGCCGCCGGGCGACGTCGCGGCAGTGGAAGCCGACCTGGATCGCCTGCAACTGGCGCATTGGCGCATCGGCCAGGTGACGAAGGCTTCCGGCGATGAGCGACTGAAGATCGGCTGAGCCGGCATGTCGCGCACCAAGGGGTTCGCCTTCGGGTTGACGTTGGCCGTATTCGCAGCAAGCTGGATCGCGCCCCGCTGGCCGCTCGAACAGGCAATGCACAGCAGCCTGACCGTCCTCGGCCTGCTGTGGCTTTGGCGGCACGAGCGGAGCTGGCCGCTGCGCCCGGTCCATTTCGTGCTCGTCTGCGCCTTCATCGTCGCCCATTGCATCGGTGCGCGCTGGCTTTATTCCCAGGTCCCCTACGACGCGTGGTTGCAAGCCGCCACCGGCTGGTCGCCGACCGCGACCTTCGGCTGGCAACGCAACCACTACGATCGGCTGATCCATTTGATGTACGGAATCTGCCTCACTCCGGCCACGTGGCACTGGTTGCGCCAGCGTTGGCCGCGGCTCGCGCCCGGCCATGCGTTCGCGATCGCGACGATGCTGATCATGTGTACCAGCCTGGTCTACGAGTGGCTGGAATGGGGCATCGCGCTGGCGATGTCGCCGGAGGCCGCCGAGTCCTACAACGGCCAGCAGGGCGACCCCTGGGATGCGCATGCCGACATGCTGCTGGCGACCCTGGGAGCGCTGCTGGTGTGGCCGTTCGCGCGCGCCGAACGCAAGGAGGCATCCGCGTGACGACGCGCCTCGCCATCCTCGCTTCGGGCCGCGGCAGCAACTTGCAGGCGATCATCGACGCAATCGCCGCGGGCGCGCTCGACGCTCAGATCGTCGGCGTGTTCTCGGACAAGCCCGGCGCGGCGGCATTGCAACGCGTCGATGCGCCGTTGCGCTGGTGTGCGGACGCGAAAGCATTCGCCTCTCGCGAGGCCTTCGACGCCGAGCTCGCCAATGCCGTGGCCTCGTCCAGGCCCGATTGGGTGGTCTGCGCCGGCTACATGCGCATCCTCGGCAACGGCTTCATCGCCCGCTTCGCCGGCCGCCTGCTCAACATCCATCCTTCGCTGCTGCCGAAGTACAAGGGCCTGCGCACCCACGCCCGCGCCCTGGAAGCCGGCGACGCCGAACATGGCGCCAGCGTGCACTTCGTCGTGCCCGAACTGGATGCCGGTACGGTGGTCGCTCAGGTCCCCATACCGGTGCTGCCGGGCGATACCCCGGAAACCCTCGCCGGCCGCCTGCTGTCGCGCGAACACGCCCTGCTGGTGGCCGTTCTTCGCCTGGCCGCAGCGGATCGCATAACTGAACAGGAGGGCACCGTATGGTTCGACGGTCACCCCCTATTAAATCCCCTGCAGCTAGATTGCACCGGCGCGTTGGCGGCCCGCTGATCGTCTCCTTGCGCGTTCCCTGCCCCCTGAATTCCCCCAATGACCCGTTTCGCCACCCCTCGAACGACGCTGGCCCTGGCCATGCTGACCCTGTTGGCCGGCTCCGTCTTCGCCGCGACGACCGATACCACAGCGCCACCCGCCGCGACCACCCCGCTGGCCGTGCCGGTGGCGCTGTCGCCGTTCGTCGCCAGCTACCAGGCCTACAACGCAGGCGACCTGGCCGGCACCGCGGTCATGCGCTTGGTCAAGCGCGGCGGCGACCTGTGGCGCGTGGACATGGACGTCAAGGCCGACGCGGGGCTGGCCGGGCTGGCCGGCATCACCCTGCAGCAGAGCACCGCCTTCCGCAGCAGCGACGGCCTGAATTACGTGCCGCTGGGGCAGAGCACGCTGAAAAGCGCAGTGTTCTCGAAGAAGCAGTCCGTCGGCGTGTACGACTGGAAGAATCACGTCGCGCGCTGGAGCGGCGACGTCAAGGATTCGCGCAAGGCGCCGGTGCCGTTGCAGGACGGCGACCTCAGCACGCTGCTGTTGAACCTGGCCGTGATCCGCGACGCGCAACCGGGCAAGAACCTGAGCTACCGCCTGGTCGACGACGGCCGCGCCCGTCCGCAGACCTACGTGGTGACGCCGCAGACCGAAATCATCGCCGTCGGCGAGCTCAGTTACGACGCGCTGCGCATCGACCGCACCAACGGCGGCAACGACGAAACCGTGCTTTGGGTAGCCGCCGGCGTACCGACGCCGGTACGCATCCTGATGCGCGAAAACGGCCAGGACAAACTCGACCTGCGCCTCGTGCAATACCAGGGAGCCACGTCGCAATGAACGCAACGATGAACATCCGTTTCCCGATCCGCTTCGCCGCCGTCGCCACGCTGGCCGCGGCCAGCTTTCCGGCGCTGGCGCTGCAGCCCTTCAGCGCGCAGTACCAGGCCAGCTACATGGGCATGTCGGCCAGCGCGCAAATGCAACTCGCGCCCGCCGGCGGCAATCGCTGGGCCTACAGCCTGAACATCCGTTCCAACGTCGGCGAATACCTGCGCAGCACCACGTTCGACGAGAACGGCGGCCGCCTGCGGCCGCTCGACCACAGCGAAAAGACCAGCGTGCTGATCAAGCGCAAGTCGTCGCAGGCCACCTACGATTGGAACGCCCGCCAGGCCACGTGGACCGGCGACGTCAAGCCGGATCGCGCCGGACCGGTGCCGCTGCAGGCCGGCGACACCAATGCGCTGCTGGTCGATCTGCAACTGGTGCAGGACATCGCCGCCGGCAAGCCGCTGAACTACCGCTCGGTCGACGGCGGCCGCGCCAAGGCGATGAAGTTCGTGGTCAGCGGCAAGGAGAAGATCCAGGTCGCCGGCCAATCGCGCGACGCGACCAAGGCCACCTACAGCAACGACGACAAGCAGATCGTGGTCTGGGTGGTCAGCGGCATCCCGGTGCCCGCGCGCATCCTGCAGCGCGAGGACGGGCAGGATTCCATCGACCTGCGCCTGAGCTCGTGGAAATGACGGCGTAGCGCTTCGCCGGATAACCAAAAAGCCCGGCCAGGCCGGGCTTTTTCGTGAGTGCGACGGAAATCCGCGAAACTACTTCGCCTCCGGCTTGATCGCCGTCCGGCAGTCGACCCGGATCGACTCGCCGCTGCCACGCCAGGCGTAGGCGCTGCATTGGCGCGGGCCTTCTTCGGTCTTCTTCACGGTCACCGCATAGAACGACTGCAGGATTTCCGACTCGGTCACCTGGCCGTCGTTGTTCCAGTCCATGTCCTTGGTCGCCATGCCGCTGATCCCGGCCGCACCGGTGAAATGCAGCCATGCCACCGCGGCCAGCAGGACCACCACCAGGACCAGCAACGCGCGGCGGCGCGCGCTGAAACGCCGGCGCCCGCCGGG
>DASRYD010000340.1:0-6942 GCA_035653955.1 Pseudoxanthomonas sp. | reverse complement strand
ACGTGGTGGTGCATTGCCGCAGCCGCGTGGATGAAGCACAGGCGGTGGTCGCCGAGATCCAGGCACTGGGCCAGCAGGCCCGCGTGCTGGTGTTCGACGTGGCCGACCGCGCGTCTGCGCGGGCCGCGCTGGAGGCCGATGTCGAAGCACACGGCGCGTACTACGGCGTGGTCTGCAATGCCGGCATCGCCCGCGACGCGGCCTTCCCGGCGATGAGCGGCGAGGATTGGGACGCGGTGGTGCACACCAACCTCGACGCGTTCTACAACGTGCTCAATCCGCTGGTGATGCCGATGGTGCGCCGGCGCAAGCCGGGGCGCATCGTGACCCTGTCGTCCGTGTCGGGGCTGGTCGGCAACCGCGGGCAGACCAATTACAGCGCCGCCAAGGCCGGCATCATCGGCGCGAGCAAGGCGCTGGCGCTGGAACTGGCCAGCCGCGGCATCACCGTCAACTGCGTCGCGCCGGGGCTGATCGACACCGAGATGCTCAGCGAGGAAGTCGTCGAACACGCGTTGAAGCTGATCCCGGCCAATCGTCTCGGCAAACCCGACGAGGTCGCGGCGGTCGTGTGCTTCCTGCTTTCCGAACCGGCGGGTTACATTACCCGGCAGGTGATATCGGTGAACGGCGGGCTCATCGGATGAGCGCAATCTCTGGCCAGGCAATCCTCGACCAGGCAGGCAGGCGGCGCGTCGTGGTGACCGGCGCCGGGGCGATCAGCCCCATCGGCAACGACTGGCCCGCGGTGTTCCAGCGCCTGCGCGAGCGTCGCAACGCGGTGCGGCGCATCGACGAATGGGACATCTACGACGGCCTCAATACCAAGCTGGCCGCGCCGGCGCGGCCGTTCGAACTGCCGCCGCATTACAACCGCAAGACCATGCGCGGCATGGGTCGCGTCGCGGTGATGGCGGTGCGTGCCAGCGAGGTGGCGCTGGAACAGGCCGGCCTGCTCGGCGATCCGCTGCTGAAGAGCGGTCGCGTAGGCGTGGCCAACGGTTCTTCGGCCGGCACCCATTCGGCCATCGGCGATTTCGGCCGCATGCTCAACGAACACACCACCGCCGGTATCAACGCCACCACCTACATCAAGATGATGAGCCACACCGCACCGGTGAACATCGGCGTGTTCTTCGGCCTGACCGGCCGCATCATCACCACGTCCAGCGCCTGCACATCGGGTAGCCAGGGCGTCGGTTCGGCCTACGAAACCGTCCGCGCCGGCAAGCAGGTGGCGATGTTGGCCGGAGGTTCCGAACAGCTCGACGCCACCGCTGCGGCGGTGTTCGACACGCTGTTCGCCACCAGCGTGCGCAACGACGAGCCGAACGCCACGCCGCGCCCATTCGACGCCAACCGCGACGGACTGGTGCTGGGCGAAGGCGCGTGCACGCTGATCCTGGAGGACCTCGAACACGCACGTGCGCGCGGCGCGAATATCGTCGCCGAAGTGGTCGGCTACGGCACCAACAGCGACGGCCAGCACGTGACCCAGCCCAGCGCGGAAACCATGGCCCAGGCGATGCGCCTGGCGCTGGAGGACGCCGGCCTGCCGGCGTCGGCGATCGGCTACGTCAACGCCCACGGCACCGCCACCGAACATGGCGACATCGCCGAGTCCCGGGCCACGGCGGAAGTGTTCGGTTCGAAGGTGCCGTTCAGTTCGTTGAAGAGCTACGTCGGCCACACCCTGGGCGCCTGCGGCGCGCTGGAGGCCTGGGCCAGCATCGAGATGATGCGCGAGGGCTGGTTCTCGCCGAACCTGAACCTGACGGACATCGACCCCCGCTGCGCCGAACTGGACTACATCGTCGGCGAGGGCAGGGCGCTGCAGACCGAATACGTGATGAGCAACAACTTCGCCTTCGGCGGGATCAACACCTCGTTGATCTTCCGCCGCTGGCGCGATTGAGCTGGCATCTTCCAACGTTCCATTGGCCCGAAAAGGAGTTGTGCATGAAGAAGGTAGCGATTGCGGGTATGTTGACATTGATGATCGCGGCGCCGCACGCGAACGCAGCGGATCGCCGCGTCGAACTGCCGCTGCAGGATCTGCTTTCTTCTCCGGAAGCGAAGGCCGCCGGCCTCGACGGCAGCGTCCGTTTCTATCTGGCCGGGCAGAAGACACCTGCGGTGGCCTCGCGAATGGGCGAGGGCGTTTCCAACAAGAAGACCAATGGCGTGGGTAAATCCGACGAAGAGGCCTGCCGCTGGGTGATGCTGTCGGTACTGAAGGCGTTCCAGGACTCGGCCAAGGCCAAGGGCGCCAACGCCGTGGTCGACATGGTCAGCTACTTCAAGAAGAACGAGTTCCGCAGCGCGACCAATTACGAGTGCCACGCGGGCAACATCATGTCCGGCATCGCGATGAAAGGCACTTACGCGAAAGTCGGCAACTGAACCCGACGGCCCCCGTCTTGCGGGGGCCTTGTTCGCCACGCCCTGAATCGCTCCGTGCGGCCCGGATGGCCGTTGCGGCGGGGCTGGAGTAGAGTAGACGCCATGAGTCCGTGGTCCGCCCTGTTGCGCGTGGTGCTGATCCTCGTCCTGGTCCTGAATGGGGCGGGGACGGCGGCGGCGTCCGTGACGATGATGCGGGCCACGATGCCGGCAGACGCGTCCATGGCGACTTCCGCGGCGTTGAAAACATCGGCCATGCAGGAGATGCCCTGTCACGACATGGCAGGGATGACGGCCAAAGCCGTTTCGCCGGATACCGCCGCGCAGGCGCCGGTCCATGCGAAGCCGGGCAAGGACAAGCCGATGGCCCCCGACTGCTGCAGGGGCGGCACCTGCCAGTGCGCCTGCATGCAGGCGGCACATGCCGCGCTTCCGACGATGCCCGCACTCGCCCTTGTTTCCCCGCATTCGGATGTTCCGCATCCGATGCGCACCGGCCATGCGGACCCCGCGTTGCCGCACCTGATCCGACCTCCCATCGGCTAAGCGTCCCGTCGGCGCCCGTTGGTGCCGCTTCTTCCATGCCCGAACGCCGGCCTGTGCCGGTCGCGGTTCATGGACATGGCCGCGTTCGAGCGGCGCATCATGACGCTTGCAGTGGAGTTCGCATGTTTTCCGATTCATCCGGTTCCGGCGTTTCGCGCGGATTGTCGCGCCGCCGTTTCGTGCAGGGCCTGGCCGCCGGTGGCGCGGCACTGGGCCTGGGTCTGTGGCCCAAGAACAGCTGGGCGCTGAAAGGCCCCGGCAACGCCAACGTCCTCGCGGGGACCGACTTCGACCTGTCCATCGGCGAGACGCCGATGGACTTCACCGGCCGGATCCGGCCGGCGATCACCGTCAACGGCTCGTTGCCGGCGCCGATCCTGCGTTGGCGCGAAGGCACCACGGTCAACCTCCGGGTCAGCAACGCGCTGCCCGCCGGATCGATCCATGGCGGGCAGACCTCGATCCATTGGCACGGCATCATCCTGCCGGCCAACATGGATGGCGTCCCCGGCCTGAGCTACGACGGCATCGATCGCGGCGAAACCTACCGCTACCGTTTCGCCGTCAACCAGGGCGGCACCTACTGGTACCACAGCCATTCGTCGTTCCAGGAACAGGCAGGCCTGTACGGGCCGCTGATCATCGATCCGATCGCGCCGGAGCCTTTCGCCTACGACCGCGACTACGTGGTCATGCTCAGCGACTGGACCGACCTCGACCCGACCGCGCTGTTCTCGCGGTTGAAGAAGATGGCCGGCTACGACAATTACTACAAGCGCACCGTGGGCGACTTCTTCCGCGATGCAGGGAAGGATGGGCTGAAGGCCACGCTGGCCGACCGACGCATGTGGGGGCAGATGCGGATGACGCCGACCGACCTGTCGGACGTCAACGCCAACACCTACACCTACCTGATGAACGGCACCACCGCGCTGGGCAACTGGACCGGCCTGTTCCGCAGCGGCGAGAAGGTGCGGCTGCGCTTCATCAATGGCTCGTCGATGACCTATTTCGACGTGCGCATCCCCGGCCTGAAGCTGACCGTGGTCGCTTCCGACGGCCAATACGTGCACCCGGTGACGGTGGACGAATTCCGCATCGCGCCCGCAGAAACCTACGACGTCATCGTCGAACCTTCCGGACAGGATGCCTTCGCCGTCTTCGCGCAGGATGCCGGCCGCACCGGCTACGTCAGCGGCACGCTGGCGGTACGCGAAGGCTTGCGTGCAGCCGTCCCATCCATCGACAAGCGCCCGCTGCTGACCATGCAGGACATGGGCATGGACCACGGCGGCACGGACATGTCCGGCGGCAAGGGCATGGAAATGAGCTGCGGCGCGAACATGGACATGTCGGCGATGGAACACGGTTCGAAGACCCAACCGCAGGAATCGGCCGATGCCGATCCGCATGCCGGTCACGACATGGCGGCTACGGATGCGTCGATGTCCGGCATGGACCATGGCAGCGGAGTGACGCACCCGGCCAGCGAAACGCGCAATCCGCTGGTCGACAGCCAGGCCATGAGCGTCAGTTCGCGCCTGGACGATCCGGGCAATGGCCTGCGCGGCAACGGCCGCAATGCGCTCAGCTATTCGATGCTGAAAAGCCTGTTCGACGATCCGGACGGCCGCGATCCCGGGCGCGAGATCCAGTTGCACCTGACCGGGCACATGGAGAAGTTCGCCTGGGGCTTCAACGGACAGAAGTTTTCCGAAGCCGCGCCGCTGCGGCTGAACTACGGAGAACGCCTGCGCATCGTGCTGGTCAACGACACGATGATGACCCACCCGATCCACCTGCATGGCATGTGGAGCGACGTGGAAGACGACAAGGGCGAGTTCATGCTGCGCAAGCATACCGTCGACATGCCCCCCGGCAGCCGGCGCAGCTATCGCGTGCGCGCCGATGCGCTCGGCCATTGGGCCTATCACTGCCATCTGCTCTACCACATGGAAGCGGGAATGATGCGCACCGTGCAGGTCGGGGAGGGCATCGCATGAACGCCTTGAAAACCAGCTTGCTCGGCATCGCATTGGCTTCGGCCTGGCCGGCGGCGGCGCAGGAAATGGACCATTCGAAGATGGACCATTCCAAGATGTCCATGCCGGCGCCGGCGACAGAGGACGAAACCCGACCCGCGGAGCAGAAAACGTCACCTGGCGATGAAGCGGCGACGCGGATCGATCATTCGAAGATGGATCATGCGGCGATGGGCCACGGCATGTCCGGCATGCCGATGGATTCCACGCCGGGCATGCAGCACGACGAAGCGAAGGCCGCGACCGACCAGCCGCGCACGCCGATCCGGCCCGTCACCGATGCGGATCGCGCCGCTGCGCAACCGCCCGACGGGCACATGCAGCATCTGGACAACGGAATCCACAGCTACATGCTGCTCAATCGCCTGGAAGGTTGGGATGCCGATGCCGGCAAGGGTCTGGCCTGGGAAGGGCAGGGCTGGATCGGTACCGACCTGGATCGCGTGTGGTGGCGCAGCGAAGGCGAGCGGGTCGACGGACATACCGAAGCGGCGGATCTCGAAGTACTTTACGGGCGCAGCGTTTCGGCCTGGTGGGACGTGGTCGCCGGCGTGCGCCACGACTTCAAGCCAGGCGCTGCGCAAAGTTTCGCCGCCATCGGCGTGCAGGGACTGGCGCCGCAGAAGTTCGAAGTCGCGGCGACAGCGTACGTCGGCGAACGCGGCCAGACCGCGGCGCGCTTCGAGGTCGAATACGAGTTGCTGCTGACCAACCGCCTGATCCTGCAACCGCTGGTCGAAGCCGACCTGTACGGCAGGAACGACCCGGCGCGGGGCATCGGAGCCGGTTTGAGCACGGCCGAAGCCGGCCTGCGCCTGCGCTACGAATTCTCACGCAGGTTTGCCCCGTACATCGGCGTGGTCCACGAACGCGCCTTCGGCAATACCGCCGACCTGCGCCGAGCCGAGGACGAAGCCGTGGAAGACACGCGCTTCGTCGTCGGCCTCCGCGCCTGGTTCTGAGGAGGACGGCCACATGAAGACGATCGGAAAAAGCGTTCTGGCAATCGGTTCGATCGCGGGATTGCTGGCTGCCGGCGCGGCGGCGGCGATCTATTCCGGCGCTTACGACGTCGGCGCGGACGCACCGCATACGCGGCCGGTGTACGCCCTGCTGGAAACCGCGCGGAAGCGCTCCATCTCGGTACGCGCGGACGACCTGCAGGTGCCAGTCGACATCGGCGATCCAGCGCGCATCCGCCAGGGTGCGGGCAACTACGACGCGATGTGCACCGGTTGCCACCTGACGCCGGGCGCGGGAGAAACCGAACTCAGCAAGGGGCTGTATCCCAAGCCGCCCAATCTGTCGCTGGCCCAGGTCCGTCCCGCCGAAGCGTTCTGGGCGATCAAGCACGGCATCAAGGCCAGCGGCATGCCGGCCTGGGGCAAGAGCATGGACGACGAGTACATCTGGAACATGGCCGCCTTCCTGCAGGAACTGCCGAAGCTGGACAAGGCGAGGTACGACGCACTCGTCGCAGGCAGCGGCGGGCATTCGCACGGCGGCGGAGAGACTGCCGGTCATGCGCATGCCGAAGCGGACGGAGCGCACCACGAAGAAACAGCGGCCGACGGGCATACCGAAGGCGCGAACCATCGCGAAGAAGGCGTGTCGCCTGCAGGCGACACGCACACTCACGCGGACGGCAGCCGGCACGTGCATGCGCCCAAGACCGGGCCGGCCGAACGACCAGCGGAACCGGCGCAGGCTCCCGAGACGAACGAGCCACCGACTGGCGATTCGCATGCCGACATGCCCATGCCGAAGGATGACGGGCATGCGGATGGCCACGACCATCATTGAAGGGAAACGATCATGTCCATTCGCTCTTGCCTGTATGCCCTGTCGCTGCCCTGCATCGCCTTCGCCCTGGCGGCCTGCGCGAAATCCCCGGCCATGACGGCGGCGGCCGTGGTCGTGTCGGCGCCCGCGCCGACCGGCGCGTCCCGGG
>DASRYD010000339.1:0-9418 GCA_035653955.1 Pseudoxanthomonas sp. | reverse complement strand
GACTGCGGCAGCGGCCCGCCGCTGGGTATCGATGCTTGCGGCGATTTTCCGCTGTGGCGCGGCCGCCTGGGGCGGGGCGACAATCTGATCGCGTGGACCGACGGCATCACCGAAGCCTTCGATGCCGACGACCGGGCCTTCGGCGAAGAACGCCTGTCGGCCGCGCTGCGCGCCGACTATAGTGCGCGCGAGAACTGCGAACGGCTGCTGGCCGCGGTGCATGCCTTCGCCGGCGACGCGCCGCAGTCGGACGACATCACCGTGCTGGCGGTTCGCATGGACCGCTGCGCGGTCGCCGCCGGATTACCCAGGGAGGAAGCGCAATGCTGATCCGTTTGATCGTGCCCGGCGAAGAAGCGCGCGTCGAGGACCTCAACGCGTCGCTGGAAGCCGTGCTGACGCGCCACCGCATCGATGCCGGTCTGCGCGGCGACGTGCGGCTGATCGTCGAGGAACTGGCCAGCAACGCGATCACCCACGGCGGCGCCGACGCGCAAGGCGAGCTGTCGGTCAGGCTGACCATCGCCGACGGCCTGCTGAGCCTGGAGTTCCGCGACGATGGCGCGCCGTTCGATCCGCTGGACGCGCCCGAACCCGACCTCGACGCCGACATCATGGACCGCGACATCGGCGGCCTCGGCCTGCACCTGATCAGGCAGCTCGCCGAGGAACTGCGCTACGAACGCATCGACGGCAGCAACCTGCTGCGGATCAAGCTGAGAATTCCAACGGAGCGAGCGACATGAGCCTGGACATCCACATCACGCCTTCCGCCGACCGGACGCGACGCGTGGCGCTGACCGGGCGCCTGGACACCCACACCTACCAGGCGCTGGACGAGAAACTCGCGCCGCTGCTGGCGGGCGACGTGAAATCGCTGGTGCTGGACCTGGCCGGGCTGGACTACATCAGCAGCGCCGGCATCCGCTCCATCTTCAAGGCGCGCAAGGCGCTGGCCGCGCGCGGCGGCAAGGTGCTGGTGGTCAATCCGCAGGCGCAGATCCAGAAGGTCTTCGACGTGGTCAAGGCGGTGCCGCTGAACGAGATCTTCGCCTCGGTGGCCGAAGCCGACGCCTACCTCGACGCCATGCAGCGCAAGGTGCTGCAGGGCGACGACGAGGATTGACCGAAACGCGCAGGCTCAGGACTTGCCTTCGGCCTCGCGCAATTTGCGGATCTGCGCATCGACCGCGGCGATCGCGGTCATGTTGACGATGCGACGCGGCGTGGCGCTGCTGGTCAGGATGTGCACCGGCTTGGAGATGCCCATCAGGATCGGGCCGATGGCCACACCGTCGGTCATCACCCGCACCATGTTGTAGGTGATGTTGGCCGCGTCGATGTTCGGCAGCACGAACAGGTTCGCCCTGCCCTTCAGCGTGCTGTCGGGCAGGAACTTGTGCCGCAACGCCTCGTCCCACGCGGTGTCGCCCTGCATCTCTCCGTCGACGTTGAGCTCGGGCTTGCGCTTGAGCAGCAGTTCGCGCACCTGGCGCATCTTGCGCGCGCCGGGCGTGTCGTGGCTGCCGAAGTTGGAGTGCGACAGCAACGCGATGCGCGGCTCGATGCCGAACAGCTTCAACCGGTACGCCGCCTGCAGCGTGGCCTCGGCGATCTGCTCGGCGGTCGGGTCGTCCTGCACGTGGGTGTCGACGAAGAACCACGCGCCCTGGTTGTTGATCACCCCGGTCATCGCCGAAGTCGATTCCACGCCGCGCTCCAGCGGGATCACGCTGCGCACGTAGCCGAGCTTCTTGTGGAAGCGCCCGACCACGCCGCTGACCAGCGCGTCGGCCTCGCCGCGCGCGACCATCACCGAGGCGATCAGGGTCGGCCGCGAGCGCATCAGGTTCTTCGCCGCCGCCGGGGTCACGCCGCGACGCGCGGTCAGCTGATGGTAGTGCTGCCAGTATTCGTTGAAACGCGGGTCGTCGTCCTGGTTGGTCAGCTCGAAATCGACGCCGGCGCGCATGCGCAGGCCCAGGCGGTCGATGCGCGCCGCGATCACGTCCGGGCGGCCGATCAGGATCGGGAAGGCCAGGCCCTCGTCGATCACCGTCTGCACCCCGCGCAGCACCACTTCCTCCTCGCCTTCTGCGTACACCACGCGCTGGCGGTCGGCGCGCGCGCGGTCGTAAACCGGCTTCATCATCAGGCTGGTGCGGTAGACGAACTGGCCCAGCTTCTCCCGGTACGCGGGCATGTCGGCCATCGGGCGCAGGGCCACGCCGGAATCCATCGCCGCCTGCGCCACCGCCGGAGCCAGCTCTACCAACAGGCGCGGGTCCAGCGGGCGCGGGATGATGTATTCGGGGCCGAAGCACGGCGCGTCGTCGCCGTAGGCGGTGCCGAGGTCCGAGGCTTCGCGCTTGGCCAGCGCGGCGATGGCGCGCACGCAGGCCAGCTTCATCGCCTCGTTGATCACGGTCGCGCCCACGTCCAGCGCGCCGCGGAAGATGTAGGGGAAGCACACCGCGTTGTTGACCTGGTTCGGATAGTCCGAACGGCCGGTGGCGATGATGCAATCGGGGCGCACCGCCCTGGCCTGCTCCGGCATGATTTCCGGGGTGGGGTTGGCCAGGGCCAGGATGATCGGCTTGTCGGCCATGGTCGCGACCATTTCCGGCTTCAGCACGCCGGCCGCGGACAGGCCCAGGAACACATCGGCGCCGGCGACGATGTCGGCCAGGGTGCGCTTGTCGGTGTCGCGCGCGTAGCGCTGCTTGTCCGGATCCATGTGGCCGCGGCCGGTGTACAGCACGCCGTCGCGGTCAACCGCCAGGATGTTCTCCGGCTTCAGGCCCAGCGCCACCAGCATGTCCAGGCAGGCGATGCCGGCCGCGCCGGCGCCGCTGGTGGCCAGTTTCACTTCGCCGATCTTCTTGCCCGCCACTTCCAGCGCGTTGAGCACCGCTGCGCCGACGATGATCGCGGTGCCGTGCTGGTCGTCGTGGAACACCGGGATGTTCATCCGCTCGCGCAGCTTGCGCTCGACGATGAAGCATTCCGGCGCCTTGATGTCCTCGAGGTTGATGCCGCCGAAGGTCGGTTCCATCGCCGCGATGATCTCGACCAGCTTGTCCGGATCCTTCTCGTCCAGTTCGATGTCGAACACGTCGATGCCGGCGAACTTCTGGAACAGCACGCCCTTGCCCTCCATCACCGGCTTGCCGGCCAGCGGGCCGATGTCGCCCAGGCCGAGCACCGCGGTGCCGTTGCTGACCACGGCGACCAGGTTGCCGCGCGCGGTCATCTCGCTGGCCATGTTGGGATCTTCGACGATCGCCTCGCAGGCGTAGGCCACGCCCGGCGAATAGGCCAGGGCCAGGTCGCGCTGGGTCAGCATCGGCTTGGTTGGCGCGATGCGGATCTTGCCCGGCGGAGAAATGCGGTGGTATTCCAGTGCGGCTTGCTTCAGTTCGGCGTTCTTGTCTTCTTCGTGGGACATCGCGATGGCTTCCGTGGCGAGGCCTGATTCTAGCGGGTTCGCCCGTCGGCCGTCGCTGCGGTGCAAGGGGAAAGCAGCGATGTTTTCGGCAGTTTGCGCCGCAGTCGCGACCGTTTTGCGCAATTCGTCGGCGGGAACGTGGTCGGCGGACGGCAGGAATGCCGGCTGCGCTCAATCGCTGGTCAACCGGCCCGGATCGCCGGGCCCGGCCGACGGATCCGGCGGCGAAGCGATGGAATGCGAAGGCCCGTCCAGCGCATTGGCGAGGGCATCGCGATCCAGCGCGCCTTCCCAGCGAGCGACGACGACCGTGGCCACCGCGTTGCCGATGAAATTGGTCAGCGAGCGGCATTCGCTCATGAAACGGTCGACGCCGAGGATCAGCGCCATGCCCGCGACCGGCACTTCCGGCACCACCGCCAGCGTCGCCGCGAGGGTGATGAAGCCGGCGCCGGTGACGCCGGCGGCGCCCTTCGAACTGAGCATCGCCACCAGCAGCAGCGCGATCTGGTGACCGAGGGTCAGATGCGTATCGGTGGCCTGGGCGATGAACAGCGCCGCCAGGGTCATGTAGATGTTGGTGCCATCGAGGTTGAACGAGTAGCCGGTCGGCACCACCAGCCCGACCACCGGCTTGGCGCAACCGGCCTTCTCCATTTTTTCCATCAGCGACGGCAACGCCGATTCCGAAGACGACGTGCCCAGCACCAGCAGCAGTTCGGCCTTCAGGTAACGGATCAGCTTCAGAACCGAGAAACCGCACAGCCGCGCGACCGCGCCCAGCACCACCAGCACGAACAACAACGAGGTCAGGTAGAACGAACCGACCAGCCAGGCCAGGTTGGACAACACGCCCAATCCGTACTTGCCGATGGTGAAGGCGATGGCGCCGAACGCACCGATCGGCGCGGCCATCATCAGGATGTGCACCAGCCGGAACACCGGCGCGACCAGCGCGTTGAGGAAATCGGCGACCGGACGGCCGCGCTCGCCGGTCAACGCCAGCGCGATGCCGAACAGCACCGCGACGAACAGCACCTGCAGGATGTTCGGGCCGACCAGCTTGCCGTTGACGATCTGGTCGCCGGTGAAGGCGCCGACCAGCGAATTGGGGATGATGTCCAACGCGAAGCCGGTCAGGGTCAGTTCGTGCGACTTGCTGACGTAGTCGTTGACCGCGCCCTGGTCGAGGTCGGCGACGTTGACGTGCATGCCCGCGCCCGGCTGTACCACGTGCGCGACCAGCAGACCGACCACCAGCGCCAACGTGGAGAAGAACAGGAAATACGCCATCGCCTTGACGAACACCCGCCCGACCGCGCGCAAGTGGGTCATGCCCGAGATGCCGGTGACGATGGTCAGGAAGATCACCGGGCCGATGATCATCTTCACCAGCTTGATGAATGCATCGCCGAGCGGCTTCAGCGACTCGCCCAGCGCCGGCTGGAAATGCCCGAGCAACGCGCCGAGCACGATCGCGACCAGCACTTGGAAGTACAGGTGGCGGTACAGCGGCGGCTTGGCCGCGATCCGGGCGGGTTCTGTCGGGTGCATGACCGGTTCCAAGTGACGAGAACGCGCCACCAATGTAAATGATCGGCCCGCTCCTACGAAGGTTCGGCCAGTTGGTCCATGCGGATGCGGTTGGCGAACAGGGAGAACGCCAGCACCCCGGCCAACCCGTTGGCGCGCTCGACCCAGTCCGGCAGCCAGCGCGGGGCGGCCAGCACGCCGGATTCGAACAAGGGCGCGAACGCGCGTGCGTCGCCTAGAGTCATCTTGCCGGCGAACAGCCAGCGGCACAGGCGCAGCCGGTCCTGCTGCAGCGACTGGCGGAAGAAGGTGTGCACGTTGACCAGGCCGCGCAGGTACACCGTGTCCTTGGTGAAGGCCGCGCCGCCGCCGGTGGGCACGCCGCGGAACACCCGTTGCGCCGAGGCGAAGCTCTCCGCGTCGTTCTGCCCGGCATCGCGGAAGTAGCGGAATATTTCGATGAAATCGGCCCCGTCCAGCGCGCGCGCGATCGCTTCGATGCGCAGGCTGATGCGCTTCATCCGCTCGATGTCGATGCTGCCGGTGATCTGTTCGGCGAAGGTGGCCAGGCCTTCCTGGGTCTCGGTGATGCGCGGCGACGACAGCGATAGGCTCGGAAGCGCGGCCTGCTCGCGGCCATTGAGCGCGGTCAGCGAATGCACCAGCGCCTCGTGGAAGAACAACTGGCGCCGGTCGTAGTCGCTGAAGGCGGCGGCGCTGCGCAGGCGGATCCGGTTGGCGCCGGCGGCGGCCTTGGCGATCAACTCGCGGTCCAGCTCCACCGCGATGACCCGGCCGCGGAAGAATTCGTCCAGATCGCCCTGCAACTGCAATTGCAGCGCGGTGGCCGACACCGGCACCTGCTCTTCCGGCGCGAGCAGTTCGTGGTCCAGTTCGCCGGCGATCTGGATGAAATGCCGCGCCGCCTCGCGGGTGCTGGGTCCGTGGCCGGGCAACGGCGCATCGGGTTGGCCGAACAACTCCACGGACCGCGCCGTCACCGCCGGCGTGCCCAGCGCTTCCAGCAACTGCGCGGCCAGATTCCAGCTTTGCGCCGATTCGCGCAGGTAGACGCCCAGTGGATGCGCAGGATCGGCTTCGGCCGTTATCGCATCGAGTTCGCGGCGCGCATCGGCGAAGTCGAGCTTCGGATATTCGATCCGCGGCAGCTGCGGTTGCCCGCGCGCAATGCTGTCCAGGAACGGCGCCTGCGCCGATGCCGGCCAACTGGCCAGGCTGAGCAGCCGGATGCCGCGAACGGCCCTGACCATGCGTGCATCCAGCGCGGTGTGATGGGCGATGTCTGCGGGCACGCGGGGTTCTCTCCTTGAGGAAAGCCCATATGGCTCGACCCTGTGGGAGCGAGCTTGCTCGCGAATGCCCTCGCTTTTCGCCATTGGACGAAAAGCATTCGCGGCCAAGGCCGCTCCCACGGACTTGTTCACCGGCTTTCTGGACGACACTTTACGCCGGCGGCCGTTATGCTGGACCCGGACCGAATGCGTGGTGAGGCGGAATGCTCGAACTCGATGCGGTGCAAACCCTGGCCCTGGCCGGCCTCGCCTTGTTCCTGGGCTATGCGTTGTGCCGCGCGATCCCGGTGCTGTCGCGCTACAACCTGCCGCCGCCGGTGATCGGCGGGCTGCTGTTCGCGCTCGCGGCCTGGTGGGCCCACGCCCAGGGCAGGCAGCTCTACCAGCTGGACACCTCGCTGCAATCGCCGCTGATGATCGCCTTCTTCACCACCATCGGGGTCAACGCCAGCCTGGCGCTGCTCAAGATCAGCGGCAAGCAGGTCGCGCTGTTCCTGCTGCTGGCCAGCGTGTTCGCGGTGATGCAGAACCTGGTCGGCATCGCGGTGGCCGCGCTGTTCGACCTGAACCCGATGTTCGGCGTGCTGGCCGGCTCGGCGACGCTGACCGGCGGGCCGGCCACCGGCCTGGCCTTCGCGCCGATGTTCGAAGCCGCCGGGCTGAAGGGCGCCGAATCGATCGCGGTCACCGCGGCCATGGCCGGCATCGTCTGCGGCGGCGTGATCGGCGGGCCGGCGATCACCGTGCTGATCCGGCGCTTCGGCATCGTCAACCGCAACAGCGGACAGAAGACCGCCACGCCGGTGGCCGACGAGATCGGCGGCGGCGTGGTCCACGCGGAAACCGATTCCGCCCGCGAGTTCAACGCGCTCAAGTGCATCGTGGCGCTGTTGCTGGCGATGTGGGCCGGTTCGTGGATCGGACGCGGCTTCGAGGCGCTGGGCCTGACCTTGCCGGCCTACATCGGCGCGATGCTGGTCGGCGCGGCGCTGCGCAACCTCGACGACTTCACCGGTTGGCTGCGCCTGCCGGTGCACACCATCGAACTGATCGGCAACGTCTGCCTGGCGCTGTTCCTGGCCGCGGCGCTGATGAACCTCAAGCTGTGGGAGCTGGCGGGCATGGGCCTGCCGCTGCTGGTCAACCTGGCGCTGCAGGTCGGCCTGGTGGCGGCGTTCGTGCTGCCGGTGTTCTGGCTGATGGGTCGCGACTACGACGCAGCGGTGATGGGCGGCGGTTTCATCGGTTTCATGCTCGGCACCACGGCCAATGCGATGGCGGTGATGCGCACGCTGGTCGAACGCTATGGAGTGGCGCCGCGCGCCTTCCTGGTGGCGCCGCTGGTGGGCGCGTTCTTCATCGACTTCACCAATGCGCTGATCATCACCGGCTTCGTCAATTTCTGGCGATGAAGGATCGACGATCCAGCTCGGCGGCCCGTGATTGTTTTTTGCTCGTCATTCCCGCGAAGGCGGGAATCGCCCCTGTTTTTGTAGAGCCGAGCTTGCTCGGCGCTAAAAAGACCAAAGCAAGAGCGATTCCCGCCTTCGCGGGAATGACGAGCTAGTGCTTCCCGTATTTTTCGTCCAATCGCTTGTGCAGCGCCTTGACCTGCACGCGGGCACCGGCCTTGTCCGCCAACCGCGTCGCCAACTTGTCCGCCGCACCGGCGACTTCATCGCGCAGCTTCAGGTAATTCGCCAGGCGGCCCGCGTCGAGTTCACCGCGCTCCACCGCCGCGCGCACCGCGCAGCCCGGTTCGCGCTGGTGCGAACAATCGCGGAACTTGCATTGTTCGGCCAGGGCTTCGATGTCGGCGAAACCGCCTTCGGCCAGGTCTTCCTCGCCGGTGGGCTTCAACTCGCGCATGCCGGGCGTGTCGATCAGGCACGCGCCGGACGGCAACGCGATCAGCGCACGGTGCGTGGTGGTGTGGCGGCCGCGTGAATCGGATGAACGCACCTCGCCGGTCTTCATCTTCTCCTCGCCGAGGAGGGTATTGGTCAGCGTCGACTTGCCGGCGCCTGAAGAACCGACCAGCACCACGCTGCTGCCCGCGCCCAGCCAGGGGTCGAGCACGGCGACGCTGGCGCGGTCCTTCGCGTTCACCGCGAATACCGGCGCATCGAGCGTGGTCAATGCCGCGAGCGCGGCTTCGGTGTCGCTTCCGCTTTCGTCGATCCTGTCCGCCTTGGTCAGCACCACGACCGGCTGTGCGCCGCCACCGCCGACCAGCAGCAGGTAGCGTTCGATCCGGCGCGGGTTGAAGTCGTCGTCCAGGCCGACCACGACGAACACCGCGTCGATGTTCGCGGCGATCACCTGCTGGTGGTAATGCTCGCCGGCCGCGCCGCGCTTGATCGCGGTGCGCCGCGGCAACAGGGCGACGATCTTCTTGCCGTCGAGCAAGACCCAGTCGCCGACCGCGGCGCGTTCATGGTTGGGGAAGCGCGGGCGCATCCATTCCGGCGGGGATTCGGCCTTGATCGCGACGCCCGGCCCGTCGGCGACCACATAGCCGGAACGGTGCTGTTCCACCACCCGGGCCGGCCGGGCCTGGGAATGCGCCTGCAGGGCCGCCTGCCAGCCGGAATCGTCGACCGCACCGGCGAACGGCCAGCCGATGCGGCGCAAAAGGGCGATTTCGGGGCTGGAATCCGGGGTTTCGACGGGCATGGCGCGATTCTAAACGGCTTGGTGGGAGCGGCGCCCCTGGGAGCCCCCTGTGGGAGCGACTTCAGTCGCGAATGCTTTTCGAATACGCCACAGGAGCATTCGCGCGCCAGCGCGCTCCCACAGGTCCCGCCCCATTTTGCCGCCGGTCGGCCGGAATCCGCGCGCGCGCCCGGTTTTCCTTTAAGATTCAAGGCCCTCCACCCCGTAGAGCCGTCATGTCCGCGCCCCGCAAACCCCTCGCGACCCGCGAGCGCCTGTCCGAAGTCCGTTACGAGATTCGTGGCGAGCTGGCGCGGCGAGCTCGTGAGTTGGAGGCGCAGGGCCGCAAGCTGATCAAGCTGAACATCGGCAACCCCGGCGCCTTCGGTTTCCGCGCGCCGGAACACCTGCAGCGCGCGATCGCCGACGACATGGATCGCACCGATCCCTACACCCACCAGCAGGGCCT
>DASRYD010000338.1:0-2822 GCA_035653955.1 Pseudoxanthomonas sp. | reverse complement strand
GCTCGGCTGGCACAGCACCCTGCCCGGCCGCGAGCCGCGCGGCCTGACCCTGCTGCTGCACGGCTGGGAGGGCAGTACCGAATCCAGCTACATGCGCCTGACCGCGGCGCAATTGCTGGAGGCCGGTTTCGACGTGGTGCGGCTGAATTTCCGCGACCACGGCGGCACCCACCATCTCAACGAAGAAATCTTCCATTCCAATCGCCTCGACGAAGTGGTCAATGCGGCCTGCGACGTGGCCCGGCGTTTTCCGTCGCCGCGTTTCGTCGCCGCCGGCTATTCGCTGGGCGGCAATTTCGTGTTGCGCCTGGCCTTGCGCGCGCCACAGGCGGGACTGCCGCTGGCGCGGGTCGCGGCGGTGTGTCCGCTGCTGGATCCGGCCGCGGCGATGATGGGCATGGAGAACGGCCTGCCGCTGTACCACTGGTATTTCCAGCGCAAGTGGCGGCGTTCGCTGGAACGCAAGCGCGAGCTGTTCCCCGAACGCCACAACTACGACGACGCGACGCTGGCGCTGAGCGTGCGCGCGCTGACCGAATGGATGGTCGAACGCCATACCGACTTCCACACCATCGACGAGTATTTCGAGGGTTACAGCATCGCCGGCGAACGCCTGGCGCAGCTGGCGGTGCCGGCCGACGTGCTGATGTCGCGCGACGATCCGGTGATTCCCTACGGTGACTTCCTCCGCTGGCATCCTTCGCCGCTCGTCCACCGGGAAATCGCGCGATTTGGCGGCCATTGCGGCTTCATCGAGAACGCCGCCTGCGATGGCTTCGGCGAGAAATGGGTGGCGCAGAGACTGGCATCCGTTCTGTAGGAGCGCACCTTCGGCAGCGCCAAGGTGCGCTCCTGCGTCTAGAATCGGCGGATCGTCACGCGGAGAAGACCATGCGCATCCACAGCGACAGCTTCGGGCACCGCCAGCCGGTCCCCGCGGAATTCGCGATGGGCCAGCCGGACGGCTTCGCCCCGAACCGCAATCCACACCTGGCCTGGAACGATGTGCCCGAAGGCACGCGTTCGTTCGCGCTGCTGTGCATCGACCCGGACGCGCCGACGGTGCCAGAGACGGTCGGGCGCAAGGACATGGACATTCCGGTGGAACAGCCGCGCGGCGACTTCGTGCATTGGGCCGTCGTGGATATTCCCGCGGATGTGCGCGAAATCGCCGCCGGCAGCTGCTGCGACGGCATCACTGCGAAAGGCAAGCGCCAGCCGCAGGGCCTCGCCGGCGCAAGGCAGGGCTTGAACGACTACACCGGCTGGTTTGCCGGCGACGCCGACATGGGCGGCGATTACTTCGGTTACGACGGTCCCTACCCGCCCTTCAACGACCTGCGCACTCATCGCTATTTCTTTCGCCTGTTCGCGCTGGATGTGGCGAAACTCGACGTGCCCGACCGCTTCACCGCCGCCGATGCGCTGCGGGCGATGCGCGGCCACGTGCTGGCGGAAGCGCTGGTTTACGGGACGTATTCGCTGCATGCCGACCAGGTGCAGGCCGGATGAGCGGTGTGGACAATCCCTACCGGGCATCCGATGCGGCGCTGGTGGACGCCACGGTGCTGTGGGATGTGGAGGCAGCGGGCAAGTGGCGGCGGTTCTTCAACTTCCTGATCGACTACGCCGTTGCGTACGGTCTGATATTCGTCGTCGCGTTCGCCGCTGCGATCGTGTTCGGCGACCAGGTGGTGGCCTGGGCCGAGAACATCGACAGGTGGACCGATGTCCTGTTGACGGTGACGGCGCGGTTCCTCTACTACACGTTCTTCGAGGGGTTGTTCGGTTTCACCATCGGCAAGCTGATCACCAATACGCGGGTAGTCGACGAACAAGGCAATCGCCTGCCGTTCGGTCGCGCCGCATTGCGCAGCCTGTGCCGGTTCATTCCATTCGAGCCCTTCTCGCTTCTGCTCAGCGACGACGACGTGCGCCGGGGCTGGCACGATTCCCTGGCGAAGAGCTACGTGGTCGTACGTGGTTCGCGGGGCCGGCCGGTGGCGAAGCCACGCGCATCGTTGTCCGCTCAGTTCGCCGATGGCCCGCTGGTCCCGGCGAACAAACCGGAACCGGCAGCAGCCGACACGCCGCTGCCGGGTTGAGTCCGGCCTACTTCTTCACGACCTCCGACTCGACCACCATGTCGAGCACGTAAGCCTGATTCGGCGCGTCGGCCGGCGGATTGGCGATCCTGAAACGCTTCACCCGCAGCACGTTGCGGATCCCGGGTTCGTGCTTGTAGCCCTCGATGTCGGCGTAGAAGTTCTGGAATTCGCCCGGTGCGCCGACCTTCAGGCCCTTGTCGTCGTACTGCAGCTCGCGCACCTGCAGGCACTGCTTGTCCGGAATCAGCGGATGGCTGCACGGCCTGGTTTCGGCCGCGACTTCGAGGAAAGCCTTCTCGCCCGGACCGCCGTAACGCGTTTCCGCGGTCGGCTCGCCCTTGAACACCAGCACGTCGCCGGAAGCGGTGGTCAACTTCAGCGTTGCCGCGTCCGGCGTCTCCGCCGTCAGCACGCCTTCGAGACGCTTGCCCACTTCCTGGTCCAGTGCCGCCAGCTTCGGATCGACGCAGGCCATCATCGTCGAGGCGAAGCGATTGAACTTCAGCCGGTTGCCTTCGACGGCATAGCCACCGCCCATGCGATTGCAGGTGTTGCTTACCGCGACGCGTCCGTCGGCGAAATCCAGTTGCACCGGCGCGTCGGCGCGCACCAGCAAGCTTTCGAGCGCCCTGCCCTGCGCGTCGTGGGCCTCGGCCAGCTTCCAGTGATTCGCACCCAGCGCCTTCGCGTCGACGGCCGCCGCTGCGGCGGGAG
>DASRYD010000337.1:0-1744 GCA_035653955.1 Pseudoxanthomonas sp. | reverse complement strand
CTGGTTGCCGAAAAGCATCGCGACTTACGTCGCTCCTACAGGCAGGTACCCGGGCAAGCCCGGTTTGCAGCGCGATCGGCGCCAGTACGGCAAAATGCATGTCTTCAATCCGTCGCAGGCTCCCATGAACACTTCCGACATCGCAGCCCTGTACGCCGACCATCTGGCCGAACTCAAGCGCCGCGCCGACGAAGCGCTGGCGCGCGGCGGCTTCGACCATCTGGTCGTGCCCAGCGGCACCCAGCATTGGCAGGTGTTCGACGACCGCGACTATCCCTACGCGGTCAACCCGCAGTTCAAGCACTGGCTGCCGCTGACCAAGCTGCCGTACAGCTGGCTGGTGTACACGCCGGGCAAGAAGCCGCAGGCGATCTACTACCAACCGCACGACTACTGGCACGTGGTTCCGGACGCACCGAACGGCTGGTGGGTCGAGCATTTCGACATCCTCGTCATCCGCAAGCCGGAAGAAGCGCTGGGCCTGCTGCCGAAGCCGGCCGGGCGTTGCGCGATCCTCGGCGAGCCGCAGAGCGCGCTGGGCGCGGCTGCAAACGGGATTTTCGTTCCGAACAATCCGGAACCGGTCATCAACTACCTGGAATACCGGCGCTCGTACAAGACGCCGTACGAAATCGCGCTGATGCGCGAAGCGCAGCGCCTGGCCGTGCGCGGGCACCGTGCCGCCGAAGCCGCGTTCCGCAACGGCGCCAGCGAATTCGGCATCCACATGGCGTATTGCGGCGCGGTCGGCCAAGACGCCAACGAGCTGCCCTACGGCAACATCATCGGCTTGAACGAGCATGCCGCGGTGCTGCACTACATGGACCTGGACCGCGATGTGCCGGCGCAATCGCACAGCTTCCTGATCGATGCCGGCGCCAGCTCGCGCGGCTACGCCAGCGACATCACCCGCACCTACGCGGCCGACTGCGCGGGCGAATTCCAGGCCTTGATCGACGCGATCGATGCGGCTCAGGTGAAGATGGGCAAGGCCGTGGGTGCCGGTGTCGATTACAAGCAGCTGCACGTCGACGCGCATCTGCAATTGATGGCGATCCTGAAGGATTTCGGCGTGATCAAGGTGTCGCCGGAAGCCGCGCTGGCGTCCGGCGTCAGCGCCGCCTTCTTCCCGCACG
The DNA here is from genome assembly GCA_035653955.1 of Pseudoxanthomonas sp. GTDB lineage: Bacteria > Pseudomonadota > Gammaproteobacteria > Xanthomonadales > Xanthomonadaceae > Pseudoxanthomonas_A. The sequence goes on along the minus strand of DASRYD010000337.1, from coordinate 608 downwards.
GCCTGGGCCACCCGATCGGCCTGCAGGTGCACGACGTGGCCGGCTTCGCCGCCAACGACCGCGGCGGCCGCATCGAGCGGCCCGCTGGCCATCCGTACCTGCGCATGACCCGCGTACTGGAACCGGGCATGGTGGTGACCATCGAACCGGGCATCTACTTCATCGACATGCTGCTGGACGAATTGAAGCAGAACGGCCATGCCGACAGCGTCGACTGGGCGCGCGTCGATGCGTTCCGCCCCTATGGCGGCATCCGCATCGAGGACGAGGTGTTGTGCACCGACGGCGAGCCGCAGAACCTGACCCGTCCTGCGTTCGCCGAGGCGGCCTGACCCGCGCTCAACGCCCGCGCCTGCGGTATTCCGCGGGCGTGACGTGGAAATGGCGATGGAATACATCGCCGAAATGCGAAGGCGTGGAGAAACCGAGCGCATAGGCGATCTCGGCCACGCTGCCTTCGCCGTCGCGCAGGCGCTGGCTGGCCAGGTGCAGGCGGTGGGTGCGCACGTAGTCGCTCCAGGCCATGCCCAGTTGCTGGTGGAAGCGGCGGCTGAAGTACGCGGGCGACAGCGCGCACAGCGCCGCGGCCTGTTCCGCCGAGGGCGCAT
>DASRYD010000336.1:0-2270 GCA_035653955.1 Pseudoxanthomonas sp. | reverse complement strand
GTGCAGCAGGCCCATCCGCCACAGCGCCTGCAAGCCGGTGGGTTGCAGCAGGAAACCGGCGCCGACCGGGCCCGGATCCGGGACGCGTTCGAACACGCGCACGCGATGGCCGTCGCGCTGCAACAGCAACGCAGCGGCCTGGCCGCCGGTGCCGTAACCGACGATGGCGATGTCGAGCGGTTTGTTCATGGTTTTCGCGATCACAAAAAACCCCGCCGAAGCGGGGTTCGTCTCATCGTCCGGTCGGTTCAGGCGACCGGCGTGATATTCGAAGCCTGGGCGCCTTTCGGGCCCTGGGTGACTTCGTAGCTGACCCGTTGGCCTTCCTGCAGGCTGCGGAAACCCTTCGAGTTGATTGCGGAGAAATGCGCGAAGACATCGGCGCTGCCGTCTTCCGGCGCGATGAACCCGAATCCCTTGGCATCGTTGAACCATTTCACGGTACCGTACGGCATGATTGTGCTGCTTCCTTCGAATGGTGGTGGTGGCGCGGCGAGCCGCACGCCGGAGTATGCAAAGCCCCGCGTGCGTTGACAATCACCCGCGTGCCAGTTCTGCGATCAGTTCCGGCAAACCGGCCGACGCCGCATCGACATTGGCCAGCACCTCGGCCAGGGTGATTTCCTCTTCATCGCCGCAACCGGCGGCCCAGTTGGCGACGATGGCCAGGCAGGCGTAATCGAGACCCAGTTCACGCGCCAGCCCCGCTTCGGGCATGCCGGTCATGCCCACCAGGTCGCAACCATCCCGGCGCAGGCGGGCGATTTCGGCGCGGGTTTCCAGCCGCGGACCCTGGGTCGCGCCATAGCAGCCGCCATCGACGACGCGGGCGCCGGTGACGCGCGCGGCGGCCAGCAGTTTGCGCCGCAGCAACGGCGTGTAGGGTTCGCCGAAATCGACGTGGATCACCTCGCTGCCCGATTCTTCGCAGATCGTCGAAATGCGCCCCCAGGTGTAATCGATCAGCTGGTCCGGGCAGGCCAGCACGCGCGGGCCGAAGCGCTCGGTGATGCCGCCGACGGTGTTCAGCGCCAGCACGCGGGTCGCTCCGACTTCCTTCAGCGCCGCGAGGTTGGCGCGGTAATTGACCAAGTGCGGCGGCACCGAATGGCCTTCGCCATGGCGGGCGAGGAAAGCCACCTTCTGCCCCAGCAGCTTGCCGATGCGCACCGGACCGGACGGCGCACCGAAACGCGTGGCGACTTCGCGGGTTTCCACGCCGTCGAGTTGCGCCAGCTTGTACACGCCGGTGCCGCCGATCACCGCCAGCCGGATTTCGCTCACGGCTCAGCCCTTCAGTGCGTAGATGCCGGGCAGGTTGCGGCCCTGTTCGTGGTAATCCATGCCGAAGCCGAACACGTAGCGATCCGGCACCTCCAGCCCGACGTAGTCGGCGGCGATGCCTTCGACCACGCGCGAATGCGCCTTGGTCGTCAGCGCCGCGATGCGCACGTCGGTGGCGCCCTGCTCCAGGCACCACTGCTTCACCGCCAGCAAGGTGTGGCCCTCGTCGAGGATGTCGTCGACCAGCAATACGCGGCGACCGTACAGTGCGGTGGCCGGACGGTGTTTCCACACCAGTTCGCCGCCGCTGGTCTCCCCGCGATAGCGGGTGGCATGCAGGTAATCGAAGGTCAGGTCGATGCCGTGCCCGCCAAGGTCCAGCGCCAGTTGCCCGGCGAACGGCAGCGCGCCATGCATGATGGTCAGGTACACCGGCACCTCGCCGGCATAGTCGGCGGCGATGCGCTCGGCCATCCGGGCGATGGCGGCGTCGATGCGGCCGCGGTCGACGACCAGTTCCGCGCCGCGCAGCGCGTCCCGCAGCGGATATTCGTTCAGAGGATTCATCAGGCGAGGTTTCCCTTGGATTGCTCTTTCGCGGCGGTCAGCGAGTCCTGCACTGCGTCGTAACGCGCGTCGGCCAGCAGACCGTCCCAGCCCAGCGCACCGCGGCCGATCAAGCCCAGCAGCGCTGCGATGTTGAGGCGGCGGCCTTCGATGGCGGCCAGCGATTCCTCGACCGCCTCCGGGTGGCAGACCAGCACCACGTCGCAACCGGCGTCGAGGTGGGCGTCGATGCGCGCGCCGATGCCGCCGGCCGAATGCGCCGCGGCCATGCTGATGTCGTCGGAGAACACCACGCCGCAGAGGCCCATCTCGCCGCGCAGGAGTCCGTTGATCCAGCGCGGCGAATAACCCGCCGGTTCCGGCGCGACCTGCGCATAGACCACGTGGGCCATCATCACCGCGTCGGCGCCCGCGTCGAT
>DASRYD010000335.1:0-8825 GCA_035653955.1 Pseudoxanthomonas sp. | reverse complement strand
GAGGGCGCGGCAAGGCGCGCCGCGTCGCCGAGGAGGCGGCCGACTACGGCGTGCTGAGCCCGGCGCAGTTGGCGGTCAAGGTGAAGGCGCTGGAGCAGCAGATGTACCAGCACGCCCGCGACCTGGAGTTCGAGGACGCGGCGCGGTTGCGAGACCAGATCCAGCGCCTGAAGTCGGCCAGCTTGGCGATTTGACGAGCAGCGTCAGCGGTACAGCCGCTGGCATTCGGGGCACCAGAACGCGCGCCGTTGCTTGCGTCCCAGCGCTTTCGCATAGGACAGGCGCGTGCCGTCGCGCGGGCATTGGGTCCTGGTGTGCACCTGGTAGTGCTTGCGCAGCACGTAAGCCTTCTTCCAGTGGTAGAAGTCGAAGCTGTATTCGCGCGCCTGCTTGACAAGTTCGCGCAGCTTCGCAGGCGGCAGCGCGCCGATGCGACTTTCCGGATGCACGCGAATGCGGAACAGCACTTCGTTCTTGATGATGTTGCCGACACCGGAGAACACGTCCTGGTCCAGCAGCGCATCGCAGGCCAGCGTTTCCGGTTGCGCACGCAGGGCGCGCAGTGCGGCGCGCGGGTTCCAGGAGTCGCTCATCACATCGGTGCCGAAGTCGTACAGCTCGTCGATGGCGCCTTCCAGGTAACGCACCGAGCAGGCGTACAGGTTCAGCCGGCGTCCGCCGGCGAAGCGCAGTTGCAGCCGTGGCGCACGCCCGGGCATGTCCTCGTCGATGGTGTAGCTGCCGAACAGCATGAAATGCACGCGCAGCACGAAGCCATCGAACTGGATGAGGAAATGCTTGCCCCAACTGGCCACCCGGCGCACGGTCCGGCTTTTCATCCGTATCGGATCGATCGTGCGGGTGTTTCCGCCAGCGTCCAGCACGCGCTTGCCGGCGAAGCCTTCGGCGCGCTCACGCAGGATGACGATGGATGGTCCCTCGGGCATGCCGGTCAGTCTGCCCGGCGCTGGTGGAGGGGATGTATAGAGAATGAGTTGCGAGCTCAAAAAGCATAAAACCGCCGGCGACGGCGGTTTTCGGCGTGCTCCGCAATTTCCGGAGTCGGGCCAATCGAAGCGGCTAAGCCGTTGATTCGATTGGTGGGCGGTACAGGGTTCGAACCTGTGACCCCTACCATGTCAAGGTAGTGCTCTACCGCTGAGCTAACCGCCCGTACTGCCCCTTGCGGGGGCGCGCATGATAGCACTGGAAAAGCCTCGCGGGAACCTCGGGCGTCCCGGATTACCTGGCCAACGGGGTCGGATTTCAGCCCCGGAAATGAAAAGACCCTTGCCTGCGTTGGCAGGCAAGGGCCGGGATACAACGGATCGGTCGGATCAGAACTTGTAGCTGAAGCCGGCCAGCGTGGTGCGGCCGTATTCGAAGTACTTCTCGGGGCGGTTGGCCGAATCGGTGGAGTTGTAGGCCGAGAACGGCTCGTCGCCGATGTTGCTGACCTGCAGGTACAGGGACAGGCCCTTCAGGAAGCTGCTGTCCGGGAAGGTGTAGTTGACCTGCGCGTCCTGCACCGTTTCAGCGGCGATGTTGAGGGTCTGGTAGTCGGCGCCGAAGCCCTTGGTTTCGCCACGGAACGCCGAACGCGTGCGCCGGCTGTAGCGGATCGAGAAGCCGCCACGTTCGTAGTATGCAGTCACGTTGGACACGAACTTGGACAAGCCGGAGATCGGCTCGGAGGTGCCCGGGCCATTCGGATGGATCGAACTGCGGGTATCCGAATAGGTGGCGATGATGCCCAGCCCATCGAGCGGCTTCCATAGCAGATCGAGCGGCAGTGACGCGGTCAGCTCGATGCCGTGGATCGTGCCGCCCTCGCCGTTGACCGGCTGGTTCATCTTGCCGACGGTGGTAGCCGGATAGTTGGTCTGACCCTCCACCGGCGGCGGCAGCGGGAAGCCGGCGAAATCGAACTCCACGTCACGGTTGTAGATGTAGCTGAGCAGATCCTTGTGGAACCATGCCGCGCCGACGTAGCCGCGATTGCCGGCCTCGGTGCTGAAGTATTTCTCCAGAGACAGGTCGAAGGCATTGGCCAGCCACGGCTTCAGTTTCGGGTTGCCGCCGCCGGCGGACCATATGCCGCCATTGTCGTTGCTGATGCCCACGTCCATGCCGGCCTTCAGCTGGTCCATGCGAGGGCGTGCCATCTGCTTCGCCGCGCCGAAGCGCAGGAAGGTGTCCGACATGAACTCCAGGCCCAGGTTCAGGCTGGGCAGGAACACCGAATAGCGCGTGCCGGCCTTGTCCGCCGTGCCAGCCGCATTGCCGGCGAACGTGCTGAAGCCTTCCGAGCTTTGTTCGACGACGACCTGCTGGAAGCCGGCATTGCCGCGCAGCGGCTTGCCCCACACGTCGGTATCGATATTGGCCTTGAAATACAGCGTGGTCAGCTTTTCGTCCACCGACCAGTTCTTCGCGGCGATGTCCTTGTGATAGTTGCGGACCAGGTTATAGACGCCGGAGTTCAACATTCCGTTTGCATCGATATAGCCCAACTGGTCGATGCCGCCGAAATTGAAGTCGCCGTCGCTGCCCGGGAACGGAGCATGGTCCCTGACGCCGTCGGTGGCGACGCAGTCCTCGAGACACAGTTTGGCTTCGAGCGAGCTCTTTTCCTTGGTGCGCTTGGTGTAGTTGACGCCGAAATCGATGCTGCTGAGCACGTCTTCGTCGATGGTCCGGATCGCGTTGACGCGGAACGAATCGAGCTTGTCGGTGACCGTGAAGTCCTTCAGGTAACCGTCCTGACCCCAGCCGCCGTTGTCCTTCAGTTCCAAACCGGATGCGCCGAAGTCGGCGTCGAGCACGTAGTTGTAGTACCTGCCGCTGGGATCGAGCGAAATCTGCGCAGTGGTCGCGCCGTCGTTGGCGATCGGGCCGGCGTAGGTTTCCAGCACGCGGAACTTGCGCTTGACGTCGGACATGGACAGGTCGGCATTGATCGTCCAGTGGTCGTTGATGTGGAATTTGTTGTTGAAGCCGATCGAATTCAGCTTGTCGTCGATCGGGTTGCTGTCCATGCGCACGACCGGGCGCACATTGGTCCATGTACTGTTGGTGATGGTGCCGCCGCTGCTGACCGTGTAGCCAGGCTGCAAAGTTACTCCCGCAGGCCCCCAGATCGTGCCGAACTCCATGCCGGTTTTGATCTCGGTTTTCTCGAACTTGGAATAGAACCAGTCCAGCGTGCCTTCGTAGAAATCGTTGGGCTTGAACTGCAGCGTGGCGGCCACGCCGTCGCGCTTGTTGTTGTTGTCGAACTTGTACAGCTTGCCGCCGCCCAGCACGGTGGTGCCGTTCGGTCCGCCGGTATAGCCCCATACTTCGTTCTGGTAGCCCGGTTGCGGGCTGTCCATGTGCGACACGGCCAGCATCAGGCCGAGGCGGCGGTCCATGAACTGGTCGATATAGGTGGCGCTGACCCGGTTGCCGTTTTCCTTCTGGTCGCGGATCTTGTTCTGGTCGTAGCGCGCGTTGACGTTGATCACGCGTTCGTTGAACGACAACGGCCGCACGGTCTGCAAGTCGACGGTGCCGGACAGGCCCTGGCCGACCAGGCCCGCATCCGGGGTCTTGTACACGACCACCGCGCCGAGCAGTTCGGACGGGTACTGGTCGAATTCCACGCCGCGGTTGTCGCCGGTGCTGGCCTGCTCGCGGCCGTTCAGTGTGGCCGTGGAGAAGTCGCCGTTGAAACCGCGGATGTTGATCTGGGTGGCGCGGCCGCGCTCGCGCTGCGCGGTCAGGCCAGGCAGGCGCGCGATGGATTCGGCGATGCTGGAATCGGGCAGCTTGCCGATGTCTTCCGCGGAAATGGCTTCGACGATGGAGGTCGAAGTCTGCTTGGTGTCGATCGACTTCTCGATGGCCGAACGGATGCCGACGACCTTGACCTTGTCCAGGTTGACGGTTTCGTCGGTCTTGGCCTTGTCGGCCTCGGTCTGGGCGGTGTCCTGGGCTTGCGCGTTGGCGGCCATCGCCATTGCGGATACCACGGCGACGCACAGCAGGTTGCGCTTGAGTTGCAACATCTTCCCCTCCAGGAATGTTGTCTGGTGTTCTGGGTTGTTCCGGAACGGTCCGGATCGCAGGGAAACCGGACGGTTCCGTGCGTGGGGCAATGGTAGACGCGCGAATTGGCGCACAAATCGCCCTGCATACGTATTCATGACAAAAGCGTTAAACGTACGAAAACCCATTGCGCGCGTGTAACCGCCGGTACGGACGGTTACCGGGCGCAATCCGGTGAAGAATCCCGCTTGGATCAGCGGCCGAGCAGGAACCGCAGCGGCACTTCGACGCGCTGTCGCCAGGATTTTTCCGAATGCTCGGCGTCGGGGAATTCGCGGCTGACCCAGTTCGTGCCGCGGCGATAACCCGCCTGCTGCATGGCCTGGTCCATGCGCCGCTGGTACGGCGCGTAGGCGGCGTCGAGGGTGCGCGTGCCGTGGTCGAAATAGAAACGATGCGTCGCCGGATCGGGCAAGTGTTTGCCGAAATAGTCGATGGCCACGCCATAGCCGGCCGGCCAATGCGTGGACACGCAGGCGGCGCGGCCGAACACCTGCGGATACTCGGTCAGCGCGTACGCCGAAATCAGCCCACCCATGCTGGATCCCATCAACACCGTGTCGTCGCGGTCCGGCAGGGTGCGAAAACGCTCATCGATGAAAGGCTTCAGCTCGTCGACTAGGAACGCGAGGTATTCGTCCGAACGCAGGTCGCCGCGCGGCAGGTCGGGCCAACCGTCGACGAAATGCACCTTGTCCGCGGTCACCGCCTTGGCTGGCATGTATTCGGCCAGCCGAGCGGGCGTATTCCATACGGCGACCACGATGGCGGGGCGGATGCCGCCGTTGGCGATGAGCCTGATCATGGCTTCGTCGATGCCCCAGGTCGTGCCGCCGTAAGCGGTGCCGCGGGAAGCGTCGAACTGGTTCTGCCCATCGTGCAGGTACAGCACCGGGTAGCGTTTGCGCGGATCGGCGTCGTAGCTCGGCGGCAACCACACGTCGACGTTGCGCGCGGCGGCGCGCGCCGAGGAAAACTGCGGGAAATGCAGCAGTTTCCCGCCGTCGTTCGCGGGAAAGGCCCAGGCGAGGAATTCCGGGAGCTGCTTCGCCCAACTGGCCTGGTTGTGTTCTCCGCCGGAGAACAGGCGGAACGCCGCGGTGTCGTCGGCAGTGGGCACATCGCGTTCGCCGAGGTTGGTCCTGTAGCCGAGCTGGCGCAGGCCGCGCAGCTTGGTACCGTTGCCGTTGTAGCCGTCGACCAGATCGTGGGCATCGTCGACCGCGTCGATGAGGCCATCGCCATCGCGATCGTCGGTTTCCTCGCGATCCCCGACCGTGAGCCAGAAGCGTGCGCCTTCGCGCTTGCCGCCGGCATCGACCACGCGTTGCGCCAGCCGCGTGCGCTGGATCGCCGCCGCGTCGTCGCGTTCGCCGGCCAGCCAGAACGAAGGCGAGAACGCGCCGGCGATGCCGAAGACCTCCGGATACTGCCAGCCGAGGTTGAACGCGTTCAACCCGCCCAACGACCAGCCGAGGATCGCGCGTCCTTGCGGGCGCGGCACGCTGCGATAGCGTGCGTCGACGAAAGGCACCAGCGATGCGGCCAGCCAGTGCGAATAGGCGTGGGCCTGCGTGCCGATGGGGCCGACCCGAGAATCGCCCACCAGGCTGCGCGCAGCCAGCCGGTCGGACAGGCCATAGGCGCCGAGGCGATCCTTCGGCATGCCGATGGCGACGACGATCAACGGGGCGATCTTGTCTTCGGCGAGCAATCGCTGCAGCGTCGGCTTCAGGCCGACCGCCTCGCTGTCCTGGCCGTCGTTGAGGTACAGCACCGGGTAGCGGTGCGACGCATCGTAACTGGGCGGGAGCAGGACGCGGACGTCCAGCGATTCGCCGAGGAAAGCCGGGGCTTGCAGTTTTTCTTCGCGCCATTGGTGGCCGGGTTGCGCGGCGGACGCTTCCAGCACGAAAAACAGCGCCAGAAGGAGAAGTGCGAATTTCCGAATGTCAGCCATGTCGTCGTCCCGTGCGTGACGCTTGTGGAAGCGTACCTGGGTACGCGACCGTGCAAGGCGCTACGCGGTTCAATTCGCAGCGCTATGGAGTTCCCTGTCGCGCAATGAAGTGCGCGCCTACAGGAGTCGCGGCATCGCGGGTCATGCGAGGCGCGCGAAGAACACGCCGCGCGCCGGCAACCGCAATGCGCCATCTTCGATGCGGCCGGAGAGCAGGCCATGGCCGTCGTCGGCCTCGGTTGCGAAGTTCGGCGGAATCCCCCAGACAACGGGGTCGTTGGCCAGATTGAACGCGACCAGCAGTTTCTGCCCGTCGTGCTCGCGGACGAAGGCCAGCACCGGTTCCGGCGCATCGAGGAAACGGATGCCGCCTTCGCACAACGCCGGCTGCGTGTGGCGCCAGCGCAAGAATCCGCGCACACGGTTCAACACCGAATCCGGCTGCGCCTGCTGGATCGCGACGCTGCGCTGGCGGTGTTCGGCGGGGATCGGCAGCCAGGGCGAGCCGAGGCTGAAGCCGGCGCCTTCGCCGCCATTCCAGGGCATCGGCGTGCGGCAACCGTCGCGGCCCTTGAAGTTCGGCCAGAAAGTCTTGCCGTACGGGTCCTGCAACGCCTCGAACGGCACGTCGGCTTCGGGCAGGCCGAGTTCTTCGCCCTGGTACAGGCACACCGAACCGCGCAGCGAGCAGACCAATGCGACCAGCTGCGCGGCCAGTGCCGGCGATTCGTCGCCTCGGCCCCAACGCGTCACCGCGCGCTGCACGTCGTGGTTGGAGATGGCCCAGCACGGCCAGCCTTCGCGCATCGCCTCTTCCAGGCGTTCCACCGTGCCGCGGATGTATGCGGCGCTGAAATCGTCGGTCAACAACTCGAAGCTGTAGCCCATGTGCAGGCGCTGGTCGGTGACGTACTCGGCCGTGGTGGCCAGCGAGTCTTCCGAAGAGATTTCGCCCAAAGCGGCAACATCGGGATAGCGGTCGAGCAGGGCGCGCAGGTCTTCGAGGAAACCGAGGTTCTCCGGCTGCGTGTTGTTGTAGTAGTGGTACTGGAATGCGTACGGATTATCCGGGCTGAAACCGCGGCCGACGCGCAATTCCGCCGGTTTCGCCGGGTTGTCGCGCAGTTGCGCGTCGTGGAAGCAGAAGTTGATCGCGTCCAGGCGCAGACCGTCGACACCCTTGTCCAGCCAGAACTTCACGTTATCGAGCGTGGCGGCCTGCACTTCCGGGTTGTGGAAGTTCAGGTCGGGCTGTGCGGACAGGAAGTTGTGCAGGTAGTACTGGCCCCGGCGCGGTTCCCAGCGCCAGGCCACGCCGCCGAACAGCGACATCCAGTTGTTCGGCGGGGTGCCGTCCTTGCGCGCGTCGGCCCAGACGTACCAGTCGGCCTTGGGGTTGTCGCGGCTTTGCCGGCTTTCCTTGAACCACTCGTGCTGGTCAGAGCAATGGCTCAACACCTGGTCGATCATCACCTTGATGCCGCGCGCATGCGCACCGGCGAGCAGGCGATCGAAGTCGGAGACGTTGCCGAACAGCGGATCGACGTCGCGGTAGTCGGCGATGTCGTAGCCGAAGTCGGCCATCGGCGACTTGAAGAACGGCGAAATCCAGATCGCGTCGACGCCGAGGTCGGCAATGTAATCGAGTTTCTCGACGATGCCCGGCAAGTCGCCGACGCCATCGCCGTCGGTGTCCATGAAGCTGCGCGGGTAGATCTGGTAGATCACCGCGCCGCGCCACCAGTGTTTCGTCGCCATTCCCTTCCCCGATGGTTTCTATCGCGCGGTCCAGGTGCGCGCGACGGGGCGCCACTATTCCATGGAGGCCGCGCGGCGTCATAGCCCGGACGGCATGGCGCCGATGAATACGTATGCGGCCAGCATGTGCGAATGGCTTGCGCATGGCGTCTCTGGCCGACGCGGCGGTCGGCAAATCCGATGTTTTTGCCGGGGAAAACGTGGAATCCGGATCGGTGCGGATGCGGTGTGCGGCCGGAGCTTCGTGTTTGCAGTGCAGCATGGAATCGTCGCGGCCTGCCCGCAACATACGCGCTCCGCAATTCGCGGCCGTCGAATGCAGGGCAGGGGAATGAACCAGAAGCCAGACAGCAAGCCGGGTCACAAACCGCAACTTTCGTTCTGGCAGATCTGGAACATGTGCTTCGGCTTTCTCGGCATCCAGTTCGGTTTCGCCCTGCAGAACGCCAACGTCAGCCGCATCTTCCAGACCTTGGGCGCGGACCAGGAAGCCCTGCCGGGCCTGTGGCTGGCCGCGCCGCTGACCGGGCTGATCGTGCAGCCGATCATCGGCTACCTGTCCGACCGTACCTGGCATCCGCGCTTCGGCAGGCGCCGTCCTTATTTCCTCATCGGCGCATTGCTGGCGTCGCTGGCGCTGGTGTTCATGCCCGACTCGCCGACGCTGTGGATCGCCGCCGGCCTGCTGTGGGTGCTGGACGCGTCGATCAACGTGTCGATGGAACCGTTCCGCGCCTTCGTCGGCGACCAGTTGCCGGTGTCGCAGCGGGCCAGGGGCTATGCGATGCAGAGTTTCTTCATCGGCGCGGGTTCGGTGATCGCCAGCATGCTACCATGGATGCTGGAGAAATCCGGCGTGGCCAACACGGCGGCCGCGGGGCAGGTGCCGGACACGGTGCGCTACGCGTTCTATGCCGGCGCCGGGGTGCTGTTGGGCGCGATCGCCTGGACCGTGCTGCGCACCCGCGAATATCCGCCGGAAACCCTGCACGCCTACGACGAGGCGCCGCCGCTGGAC
>DASRYD010000334.1:0-3747 GCA_035653955.1 Pseudoxanthomonas sp. | reverse complement strand
GCGCGGCCGGCGCGCGTGTACATCGTCAATGCGCTGCCGAAGACGCGCTCGGGCAAGCTGCTGCGGCGTTCGTTGCAGGCGCTGGCGCAAGGATCCGATCCGGGTGACCTGTCGACGCTGGACGACCCGAACGCCCTGGAGGAAGTGAGGCAGGCATTGCGACGCGGCCCGGAGGCAGGTGGCTGACCCGCCCGCGCGACATCCTTCCCGTCGAATTCGCCGTTTCGTATCCGTGGCGCAGCGGGAGGTTCCTAGAGGTGTTCCATTGGTCTGCGTTAAAATGAAACGATTACCCACGAACCGGGGCGTCGCATGACCCAATCGCAATCCGCCGGCGCGAAGTTCCGCGCCGCGCTCGCCGCAGAGAAGCCATTGCAGGTGATCGGCGCGATCAACGCCAACCACGCGCTGCTGGCCCGGCGCGCCGGCTACCGCGCGATCTACCTGTCCGGCGGCGGCGTCGCCGCGGGTTCGCTGGGCCTGCCGGACCTGGGCATCAATACGCTGGACGACGTGCTGATCGACGTGCGCCGCATTACCGACGTGTGCGATCTGCCGTTGATGGTCGACATCGACACCGGCTTCGGCCCCAGCGCATTCAACATCGAGCGCACGGTCAAGTCGCTGATCAAGGCCGGTGCGGCCGCGTGCCACATCGAGGACCAGGTCGGCGCCAAGCGCTGTGGCCACCGTCCGGGCAAGGAGATCGTGTCGGCAGGCGAAATGGCCGACCGGGTCAAGGCGGCGGCCGACGCGAAGACCGATCCGGATTTCTTCCTGATCGCGCGCACCGACGCGATCCAGGTCGAAGGCGTCGACGCGGCGATCGAACGCGCCATCGCCTGCGTCGAAGCCGGCGCCGACGGCATCTTCGCCGAGGCCGCCTATGACCTGCCCACCTACAAGCGATTCGTCGATGCGGTGAAAGTGCCGGTGCTGGCCAACATCACCGAATTCGGCAAGACCCCGCTGTTCACCCGCGACGAACTGGCTTCGGTCGGCGTGGCGATCCAGCTGTATCCGTTGTCCGCGTTCCGCGCCGCGAACAAGGCCGCCGAGGCCGTGTACACCGCGATCCGCCGCGACGGCCACCAGCAGAACGTGGTCGAGTCGATGCAGACGCGCGAAGAACTGTACGACCGCATCGGCTACCACGCCTTCGAACAGAAGCTCGACGCGCTGTTCGCGAAGAAATGACCGCAGTGTGCGTACCTTTGCTGGCGAAATGGTCGGCCGGCGGGCCGGGCACGGCGCGTGCCCTGTCCGGTTCCCCCTCCGGCGCGTGCTGTCGCGGCATCGTGGCCGCTTCACCGAAGCAAACGTACCCAAGTCGAGCGGTCGGCCATCGCCGATGACCCTCGCGGCGGGCGCCGCCGCGACGAACGAACAAGACGCAATCCAGGAGACCCAACGATGAGCGAGACCACCCCCGTCGGCGCGTTCAAGCCGAAGAAATCCGTCGCCCTGTCCGGCACGGCCGCCGGCAATACCGCGCTGTGCACGGTCGGCCGCACCGGCAACGACCTGCATTACCGCGGCTACGACATCCTAGACCTGGCCACGACCAGCGAGTTCGAAGAGATCGCCCACCTGCTGGTGCATGGCAAGCTGCCGAACCGGGCGGAACTGCGCACGTACAAGGCCAAGCTTAAGGCGTTGCGCGGCATCCCGGCCGCGGTGAAGGCCGCGCTGGAGGAACTGCCGCCGTCTGCGCACCCGATGGACGTGATGCGCACCGGCGTGTCGGTGCTGGGCTGCGTTGCGCCGGAGAAGGACGACCACAACCATCCGGGTGCGCGCGACATCGCCGACAAGTTGATGGCTTCGCTCGGTTCGATGCTGCTGTACTGGTACCACTGGAGCCACAACGGCAAGGTCATCGACGTCGAGACCGACGACGACAGCATCGGCGGCCATTTCCTGCACCTGCTGCATGGCGAACCGCCGCCGGAATCGTGGGTGCGCGCCATGCACACCTCGCTGATCCTGTACGCCGAACACGAGTTCAACGCATCGACGTTCGCCGCGCGGGTCATCGCCGGCACCGGCAGCGACATGCATTCGTGCATCGCCGGCGCGATCGGCGCGCTGCGCGGTCCCAAGCACGGCGGCGCCAACGAGGTGGCGTTCGAAGTGCAGAAGCGCTACGAAACGCCGGACGAGGCGGAGGCCGACATCAAGGCACGGGTCGAGCGCAAGGAAGTGGTGATCGGTTTCGGCCATCCGGTCTATACGGTGTCCGATCCGCGCAACAAGGTCATCAAGGAGGTGTCGCGCGAACTGTCCGCCGAACAGCAGAACATGAAGATGTACGACATCGCCGAGCGGTTGGAATCGGTGATGTGGGACATCAAGAAGATGTTCCCCAACCTGGACTGGTTCAGCGCGGTCAGCTACCACATGATGGGCGTGCCGACGGCGATGTTCACCCCGCTGTTCGTGATCGCCCGCACCAGCGGCTGGAGCGCGCACGTGATCGAGCAGCGCATCGACGGCAAGATCATCCGTCCCAGCGCGAACTACACCGGGCCGGAAGACCTCGAGTTCGTGCCGATCGAGAAGCGTTGAGGCGCCGCTAGCCACGCACGGAAAAGCCGCGCGGTGCGCGGCTTGTCCTTTTCCAGTATCGAACCGGTCAGCCGCGCGGACGCAGTTTCTGCACGCGGTAGAAGGTGTGGCCGCCGATCGTCGCTACCTGGTAGGCGTTGCGCCAGCTCGGGCTGGCGATGGCGTGGGCGGCGAAATGGCTGGCGCCGGGCACGATTTCCCTGCGCCGGCCGGGCGGCAGCGCCCAGTTGCGTTCCGCGCCCAGGGCGACCTTGACCGAGGCGGCCCAGGCCGCGTCGTTCTTCAGCCGGGTGTTGGCAGGAACGAGGGTCGGGGCGAACTGCTTGCGGGCGGTGACCACTTCGCACATCGAATCGCCCCACAAGCCGCTGTCGAGGCGGCGCAGGGCGACTTCGGCCACCGCCTGCTGGCCGCGCAGGGTCTGGTCGCGCGCTTCCAGGTACACGGTGGTGGAAAGGCACAGCGAATCGGCGGCCGGCTGCGGCAGCACCTGCGACAGCCATAGGATCCAGGCCAGTTTCATGGGAACTCCTTGCTTCGTCTTGCCCGCGTCCACGTCTTCCCTGGTAACGCAGGAAAGGCCGTTGGTTGGACGCGTCTGGGGCGTTATGGGGAGGCAGCCTTCACACGGGCTGCCCGCTGGCCGGCCAAGGGATGAAGGCCGGCTAGGCCTGCCTGAACTGGGTGGCGGGCCGGAAAGTGGGCGCAAGGTACGGGCACAAAGCCGAACATCGGCTGAACCCGAAAGCTTGACTTTCAGGCTAAGTCACTGATCCGAAATGGAGTTTTTACTCGGACGTGGCGCCTTACAAGACGGCGGCGAGCCGGCTGCCCTGGTCGATGGCGCGCTTCGCATCCAGTTCTGCCGCCAGGTCGGCGCCGCCGATCAGGTGCGGCGTCTTGCCCGCGGCGATCAGTTCCGCCTGCAATTCGCGACGTGGTTCCTGACCGGCACAGATCACTATGTGGTCGACGGGCAGGGTCTGCTCCGCCGTCCCCACGCGGATGCGCAGGCCGGCATCGTCGACGCCGAGGTATTCCACCCCGCCCAGCATCTTCACGCCCTTGGCTTTCAGCGTCGCCCGGTGCACCCAACCACTGGTCTTGCCCAGCCGGGCGCCCGGCTTGCCGGGGCTGCGCTGCAGCAGCCAGACCTCGCGCGCCGGCGGCTCCACGCGG
>DASRYD010000333.1:0-2437 GCA_035653955.1 Pseudoxanthomonas sp. | reverse complement strand
GATCGGCGGACGCGCGGCAAGCACGCCGAAGACGCCGCCCGGGCTTGCCTGATCCGGGCTGGCCTGCGCGAAATCGCCGCCAACGCGAACTACCGCGGCGGCGAGCTCGATCTGGTCATGCGCGACGGCGACTCCGTCGTGTTCGTCGAAGTCCGCTACCGTCGCTTGTCCGCGTTCGGTGGCGGCATGGCCTCCGTCGACTCCGGCAAGCGCCGCAAACTGGTGCTGGCCGCGCAGCTGTTCCTCGCCGAACACCGGGAGTATTCCCATGCTCCATGCCGCTTCGACGTCGTCGAAGCCAGCGGCAACCCGGATGCGCCGGATCTCAACTGGATGAAGGACGCCTTCCGGGCGGACGAGGCCTGATCGCAAGCCGCTTCAGGCGGACCTACACTATCGGCATGCAGCCGCTTTCCTATCCGACCCGGCAAGGTTTACTGGCGTTCGGCCTGTGGCTGTTAACCATCGCCGTGGGTGGCATGGCCTTGCCTGTCGGCGCAGCAGAACGCCCTGTCCTGCGGGTACTGGTGGTGGGCAACAGCCTGACCTACACGAACAACCTGCCCGGCTTGTTGCGCGCCCTGGCCAGCACACAGGAAAACGGCCCGACAATTTCCACCGCGACTTACGTGCTGCCGGGTGCGGACCTGGCATGGCATTGGCGAAACGGAAACGCTGCGAACGCCGTCGCACAGGGACACTGGGACGCGCTGGTGCTGCAAGAGCGCGGCGGCACTCTCGCCTGCCTTGCGGACAGCCAACATCGTGGCGAGCCGGAATGCCTCGCAAGCGCGCGCGCGCACCGCCAGTTCGCGGAACTCGCGAGGAAGAGGGGCACTCGCGTATTGCTGCTGGGGACCTGGGGCCCGGATGCGACCTGGCAGGACAACCTCGACCGCGGCCTGCGCATCGTGGCCAGGAGCACGCGGTCCACGCCCGTGTTCGCCGGCACCCCGTTGCGCGCCTATGCGTCCTCCCATCCGAAGCAGCCCTTGTTCACCGACGCCGCCCTGCATCCCACCTTGTCCGCCTCGTTGATCGTGGCCGCCGCCCTCTATCGCGAACTTGCCGGACAGCCGGCGCTGGCGCGTGACCTGGTCCTTGACTTCCCGTTGAAGCCAGATGCCCGCCGATTGCTGGGGACTTCGCCGATGGAACCGGATCCCGCTTTTGCCGGCGAAAGCAAGACGCTGCCTGCCGGGACCCTTGCGCCCTTGTTGCAGGCGGCATCCACCGCTGCCGATAACTGATCCGTGCCGACCATCCTGACCCACGCCGTAGTCCCCCTGGCCATGTACGTCGCCAGCGAGCGCGAACGCGTTTCGCCGCAAATGCTTGCCGCCGGCCTCGCCGCGGCCATGCTTCCGGACGCCGATGTCGCCGCGTTCGTGCTGCACATTCCTTATGCCGATGCCTTTGGCCATCGCGGCGCCAGCCATTCGTTGCTGTTCGCGCTGATGGTAGCGGCGCTTGGCGCTTCCGCTGCGAAACCGCTGCGGAGCAACCCGTTGCAGGTCGCGGCGTGGCTGTTCGTTTGCACCATCTCGCACCCGCTGCTTGACGCGATGACATCCGGCGGACTCGGCGTTGCGCTGGCGTGGCCGTGGAGCGATGCGCGCTGGTTCGCACCGTGGCGTCCGATCCGGGTTTCGCCGATCGGCGCGGGATTCTTCAGCGCGCGCGGGATGGAGACGTTGCTTTCGGAACTGCGCTGGGTATGGCTGCCGCTGTTCGCTGGCGCGGGCGTATGGAAACTGATCAACCGGAACCCGGCCCGCTCGCTTCCGTAGGAGCGCCCCTGGGCGCGACCGCGGCGATTGCGCTACGTGGACAGATCCATCGCATCCGAAAGTTTCCGGTCGCGCCCAGGGGCGCTCCTACAGACGCGGGTCAGGCGAAGTGCTCGTAGCCGTGTCGTGGCGATTGCCACAGATTGCCATCCGCATCCAATGCCCGCACGCCCTGCCCTGCGACGATGTTTCCGATGCGCGTTGCCTGGACTCCGGCCGTGCGCATCGCTGCGACAATCTCGTTACGCAATTCCTGACTGGCGGTGAAGCACAGTTCGTAATCGTCGCCGCCGATGGCTTGCCAAGCGTGGCGCAGGGCCGGGGCGAAGCGTTGCAGCGCGGGCGATGCGGGCAAGGCTTCGAGTTCGATTTCCGCACCGAAACCGCTGCGCGCGCAGATGTGACCGAGGTCGGCGAGCAGGCCATCGGATACGTCGATGCAGGCGTTCGCCAAGCCAGCGAGGCCCCGCCCCGCTTCGACACGTGGCGTCGGCCGATCCAGCCGTGCGCGCAAGGCGCGATCCAGCGCGCGTAGATGCCGAGCAGCAGCGCTGCGGAAATCGTCAGTTCAACGGCAATGGTGAGGTAGCCCAGCACGCCGGGCAGGCCCAGCGATTCGAAGAAGGCAGCGGTACCTGCCGGGGTGA
>DASRYD010000332.1:0-5847 GCA_035653955.1 Pseudoxanthomonas sp. | reverse complement strand
AGCGGGCTCAGGCCGGTCGGGCGCAGCGGCACGGACGCGGGGTCCTGCACGCGCAGGGTCAGGCCGCGCTGCTCACGGTCCAGCTCCATCGACACCCGCGCGTTCTCGCGGCGCTTCAGCAGGTCCTGGTAGATATCGCGGTTGACTTCGTAGTCGCGGGTCAGTTCGGACAGCGTGGTTTCCGATTCGGCGATGCGGCGACTGCGTTCCAGTTCGCCGCCGAGCATGGATTCGGCCTCGTTCAAGCGCGTCTGGGTCGCGGCGGCGTCGCGCTGGGCCTGCGCCTGCTGGCTGCGCAGTTCCTGGTACATGGGGTTCATCTGCGCTTGGTCGAACGGGCTGTTTCCCCGCGGCGCCGCGGCCTGGCGCTGCTGCTCTTCGGTCATGGCGCGTTGCAGGTCGGCCATCTGGTGGCGCACGCGGACCACGTCGGGATGCTGTTCGGTGTAGTTCAGCAGCAGGCGATCCAGTTGGCCCTGCAGGTCGAGCAACTGGGCGCGGTACAGGGTCTCCCGCGTCTGCACCGCGGTCACCGCCGATTCGCCGGACAGCTGGGAGCCGACGGCGTTGGCGCGCGAACGCTGTTCCATCAGCGCCATGCGGGTCTGTTCCACCTGCGTGCGCAGCGAACTGATCCGGGTGTTGGAATCGGTGGCGCTGCCGGGCTGGGCATCGATGTTCCTGGCGCGGTAATCGCGCAGGCTATCCTCGGCCTCGGTCAGCTTGGCGTGGTAGTCGGTGACGCGACTGTCGATGAATTCGTAGGCTTCGCGGCTTTCGCGGGCCTTGCCGGCCAGGCTTTCCTGGATGAACGCGGCGCCTAGGCGCTCGGTGACCTGGTAAGCCCGCTTCGGATCGCTGTCGCGATAGGCGATCTGGACCAGGTTGGGGCGCGGGCTGGTGACGACGATGCGGCCTTTGAGATCCTCCACCAGCCGGTCCTGCTCCAGCGGCGACGGCTTGTCCGCCATCCAGCCGCCGGCCTGCAGCGCTTCGCCCAGCACTTTCCGGCTGTAGATCACCTGGCGGGCGAGGCCGGCGCGATCGGTCACCCGCGTCGCCACCGCTCGGCCTTCGAGCAGCGGCTGGATGATGTCGCTTTCCTGCGCCAGGATGGTGGTCGAGGCGGCATAGGTTCCCGGCATCAGCAAGGCGACGAGCAGTGCCAGCAAGGCGATGCCGGAGAACACGGCGGCCATCGTCAGGCGGTTGCGCTTGGCTTCGCTGATCATCACCGGGATCAGCTCGTTCGGGGTCAGCGCGACGGCGCCGGTCGCCGGAGGGGCGGAGTAATGGCGCCGTGCGGGAAGTTGGGCGTTGTGGCTGTCCATCAAAATGTGCGCTCGGGTACCGTGATGACGTCGCCCGGGGCCACCGGGAAGTTGGTGCTCAGGTCGCCGCGACCGAGGATGCGATCCAGGCGAACGGCATAGGCGCCGGTTTCGCCGGCCGCATTGCGATGCAGGTCGGCGCGATCGGCGGCGGCGAATTCGGTGATGCCGCCAGCGGCCAGCACGGCGTCGAGCACGGTCATGCCCGGGCGGTAGGGAATGGAGACCGGCTGGCGCACGGCGCCGGTGACGCGCACGCGCGACAGGTACTCATGGCTGCGCAGATCGGTCAGGATCACCGCGACCTGGGGGTCGCGCACGAAGGCCGAAAGCTTGGTCTCGATGTCCTTCGCCACTTCTTCCGGCGTATGTCCGCCGGCGGCCACGTCGCCGACCAGCGGCACGGAGATCTTGCCGTCGGGGCGGACCGGCGCGGTGATGCCCAGTTCGGGATTGCGCCAGACGTTGACCTGGACGATGTCGTCGACGCCGATGTGGTAGGCGGCCACGGCCACCGCGCCTTCCGCCGGCGGCGGCGGCGCGTCCTTCCCGGGGGAAGTGGCACAGGCGGACAGGACAAGGCCTTGCACCACGACGACAAGGCCGGCAACGAAGCGGTTCATCGGGAGGTCCCCTGATGTGTGTGCGATTGATCGATCAATACGCGACGCGCGTCGAAAACCGGCCAATTTGGCCGCGGGTACGATCAGGCGCGGTAGAAGGCGCGATACCAGTCGACGAAGCGGCGCACGCCTTCCTCGACGCCGGTGGCCGGCGAATAGCCGGTGTCGCGACGCAGCGCTTCCACGTCGGCTTCGGTGTCGGGCACGTCGCCCGGTTGCATCGGCAACAGGTTCATCTGCGCCTTGCGGCCGAGGCATTGTTCCAGTACCTCGATGTAGTGCAGCAACTGCACCGGCCGGTGGTTGCCGATGTTGTAGACCCGGTACGGAGCGCTGGAACTGCCGGGGTTCGGCGCCAGCGGGTCGTAGCCGGGATCGGGACCGGGCACGCGGTCCAGAGTGCGGATCACGCCTTCGACGATGTCGTCCACGTAGGTGAAGTCGCGGCTATGGTGGCCGTGGTTGAACACGTCGATCGGCAGGCCGGCCAGGATGTTCTTGGTGAACAGGAACAGCGCCATGTCCGGACGTCCCCACGGGCCGTACACGGTGAAGAAGCGCAGGCCCGTGGTGGGCAGGCCGAACAGGTGGCTGTAGGTGTGCGCCATCAGCTCGTTGGCCTTCTTGCTGGCGGCGTACAGGCTGACCGGATGGTCCACGCTGTCCTCCACTGCGAACGGCAGCTTGCGGTTGGCGCCGTACACAGAACTGGACGATGCGTAGACCAGGTGTTCGATGCCGCGATGGCGGCAGGCTTCGAGGATGTTCAGGAAACCGACGATGTTGCTGTCGATGTAGGCGCGGGGGTTCTCCAGCGAATAGCGCACCCCCGCCTGCGCGGCCAGGTTGACCACCCGTTGCGGCCGGAATCCGTCGAACGCGGCCTCCACCGCGGCGCGATCTTCCAGCGATCCCTTGACGAAACGGAAGTCCGGCAACGGCAGCAGGCGGTCCAGCCGGGCCTGCTTCAGGGTCGGGTCGTAGTAGTCGTTGAGATTGTCGAAGCCGAGCACCTCGTCGCCGCGTTCCAGCAGGCGGTGGCTGAGGTGCGAGCCGATGAAGCCGGCGGCGCCGGTGACCAGTACGCGCATGGGGGTTTCCGGACGAGTCGTGGGCGTGAGGGGGCGCGGTCCTTACAGGCAGTCGTCGACCGCGGCGCGCGGCAGGGCGCGCTTGACGTCGAATAGTACCGCGCCCGGTTTGCCGAGGCGGCGGATCCCGTCGGCGCCGAGCTCGACGAACTGGCGGTGCGAAACCGCCAGCACGATCGCGTCGTAGTGGCCGACCTCGGGCGTCTCGACCAGCGGCAGGCCGTACTCGGCGTGCGCCTCCTGCGGATCGACCCACGGGTCGTGCAGGTGCACGTTGGCGTTGTAGCTGCGCAGCTCGGCGATGATGTCGACCACGCGGGTGTTGCGCAGGTCGGGGCAGTTTTCCTTGAACGCCAGGCCGAGCACCAGCACGTTGGCGCCGGCGGTCTGGATGCCGCGCCGCTGCATCAGCTTGACCGTGCGCCGGGCCACGTGCGCGCCCATGCCGTCGTTGATCCGGCGACCGGCCAGGATCACGTCGGGGTGGTAGCCGATCTGCTGCGCCTTGTGGGTCAGGTAGTACGGGTCCACACCGATGCAGTGGCCGCCGACCAGGCCGGGACGGAACGGCAGGAAGTTCCACTTGGTGCCCGCGGCTTCCAGCACTTCGTGGGTGTCGATGCCGAGGCGGTGGAAGATCAGCGCCAGCTCGTTGATCAGGGCGATGTTGACGTCGCGCTGGGTGTTCTCGATGACCTTGGCGGCTTCGGCCACGCGGATGCTGCTGGCCTTGTGCGTGCCGGCTGCGATGATGCTGCGGTACAGCGCGTCGATGAAGTCGGCGACCTCGGGCGTCGAGCCGGAAGTGACCTTCAGGATGGTTTCCAGCCGGTGTTCCTTGTCGCCGGGGTTGATCCGCTCGGGGCTGTAGCCGGCGAAGAAGTCCTGGTTGAACTTCAGTCCGGATTCGCGCTCGATGATCGGCACGCACACTTCCTCGGTGGCGCCCGGATACACGGTGGATTCGTAGATCGCCACCCCCCCGCGGCCGATCGCGCGGCCCACGGTGCGGCTGGCCGATTCCAGCGGGCGCAGGTCGGGGCGCTTGTATTCGTCGATCGGCGTGGGCACGGTGACGATGAAGACGTTGCAGCCCTTCAGCGTTTCGGCATCGTCGCTGAATTGCAGTTGCGCGGCGGCGGCCAGTTCCTCTTCGGAAACTTCCAGCGTGTGGTCGTGGCCGCGGCGCAGTTCGCCGATGCGCTGGCCGTTGATGTCGAAACCCAGGGTCGGAAAGCGGCGCCCGAAGGCAACGGCCAGCGGAAGGCCGACGTAGCCCAGGCCGATCACGGCGATCCGGGCCTGGCCGAGGTCGGGCAGTGCGGCAACATTCATCGAAACATCGTCCCCTGTGGTGGAAAACGCAGCCCGAAGTCTAGCGGGTGCAGCAGCGGAAACGTGCAAACGCATCCGCGCAGGACAATCGCCATGGGGGCGCGATTGACCGGAATCGCCTGCGCGCGACGTTACCATCGCCATTACCGGCGACGACGGACAGGGGGCCACGAGACCGGATGCGGATACTGCTTTGCGGCGGCGCGGGCTACATCGGCGGGCATACCGCGGCGGTGCTGGCCGAGCGCGGCCACGCCCTGGTCGTGGCCGACAACCTGTCGAACAGCACGCCGCAGGCATTGCAGCGGCTGGAGCAGGTCATCGGCAAGCCGGTCGAATTCCACCGCGTGGACATCCGCGACCGCGCCGCGCTGGAACGCCTGTTCGCCATCGCCACGGTCGATGCGGTGCTGCATTTCGCCGCGCTGAAGGCGGTGGGCGAGTCCTGCGAGCGGCCGCTCGACTACTTCGACAACAATATCGGCGGCACCATCGTCCTGTTGCAGGCGATGCGCGACGCCGGGGTGCGCCGACTGGTGTTCAGCTCATCGGCCACGGTCTACGGCGATCCGGACAGCGTGCCGGTGCGCGAGGACGCGCCGCTGCGCGCGACCAATCCGTATGGCCGCAGCAAACTGGTGATGGAACAGTTGATCGCCGACCTGTGCGCGTCCGATCCGGCGTTCCGCGCGGTCAACCTGCGCTATTTCAACCCGGTCGGCGCGCATCCGTCGGGACTGATCGGCGAAGATCCGTCCGGCGTTCCCAACAACCTGATGCCCTACGTCTGCCAGGTGGCCGTGGGCCGCCGCGACAAGCTCAGCGTGTTCGGCGGCGACTGGCCGACCGTGGACGGGACCGGCGTGCGCGACTACATCCACGTGATGGACCTGGCGCGTGCGCACGCCGATGCGCTGGATTTCCTGCTGGAAGATGGCCGCAACGCGACGATCAATCTCGGCACCGGGCGCGGGATCAGCGTGCTCGAACTGGTGCAGGCGTTCGCTCGCGCATCCGGTCGCGAAGTGCCTTACGAGATCGTCGGACGCCGCGCCGGAGACGTGGCCGAGGTGTATGCGGATCCTTCGCTGGCGCAGCGCCTGTTGGGCTGGCAGGCCCGGTTCGACGTGGATGCGATGTGCCGCGATGCCTGGCGCTGGCAGTCGATGAATCCGGACGGCTACGCGTAGAGCGGGTCATTCCAGCAGGCATTCCACCACGCTCAACGGTTGCTTCATCCACGCGAAGTGGTCGGCGCGCGTCCCCAGCTGGCGTTCGTTGAGTGCGATCAGCTTGCGTTGCGCCGGCGCCAGCCTGGCGAGCAGCGCATCCAGCGAACCTTGCGGCGCCAGCCAATCCCGCTCGAACAGCACGCCGTGCACGGGGATGGAAAGTCGCGCCAGCGCGGCTTCGATGTCCACGTCCAGGCCGGCGGCCGCGTAACGGTTGCTCAACCCGACGCGGGCC
>DASRYD010000331.1:0-1773 GCA_035653955.1 Pseudoxanthomonas sp. | reverse complement strand
GGTGGCGCGCCTGCAGCCGCGTTCGGTCGCCACCGGCGAATACCCGGTGCTGTTCGCCGCGGAAATGGCGCGCTCGCTGATCGGCCACCTGCTGGGTGCGGTGTCCGGCGGCGCGCTGTATCGCAAGGCCAGCTTCCTGCTCGATCACGCCGGCAAGCAGGTATTCCCCGGCTGGTTCGCCATCGACGAGCGGCCGCACCTGAGTCGCGGCCTGCGTTCGGCAGCGTTCGACGCCGAAGGCGTGGCCACGCGCGAATCCGCGCTGGTCGAAGGCGGCGTGCTGCAACGTTACGTGCTGGGCAGTTACTCCGCGCGCAAGCTGGGCCTGCAGACCACGGCGAACGCGGGCGGCGTGCACAACCTGGCGGTGAAGGCCAACGCCGGTGGCTTCGACGAACTGCTGCGCGGCATGGGCCGCGGTTTGCTGGTCACCGAGCTGATGGGCCAGGGCGTGAACCAGGTCACGGGCGACTACTCCCGTGGCGCGGCCGGTTTCTGGGTCGAGGATGGCGCCATCGCCCATCCGGTCGACGAAATCACTGTCGCCGGCAATCTGAAGGATGTCTTCGCGCGCATCGAGGCCGTCGGCAGCGACGTCGACCGGCGTTCGCACATCGGCGTGGGTTCGATCCTGGTCGGCAGGATGACCGTCGCTGGAACCGAATGACGTTATGATCGGCGGCAGGACGGCCGCGCGCCGTTCCGGGACCGGTTTGTTCCACCCACCCAAGACATAAGGAAATATCGATGAGCGAATTCGACAACGTGACCGCACCCCCGCCGCCGCCGTCCTCCACGGATGCGCCGCAGGACGAGCGCACCATGGCACTGGTCGCCCACCTGCTGGGCATCATTACCTGCTTCGTGGGCCCCCTGATCATCTGGCTGGTCAACAAGGATGCGAATCCGGCCAAGTCCTTCGCCACCGACCAGGCGAAGGAAGCGCTCAATTTCCAGATCACCCTTGCCATCATCTACGTCATCGGCATCATCCTGTCGATCGTCGGCATCGGCATCCTGATCAACTTCGCCGCCAGCATCGCGGGCCTGATCTTCGCGATCCTCGCGGCGGTCAAGGCCAACAACGGCGAAGCCTATCGCTACCCGTTCGCACTGCGCCTGATCAAGTAACCACGCGCATTCAGCGATGCGAAGAAACCCGGCGCAAGCCGGGTTTTTTTCTGCAGCGCTCCGTCAACCGGGCCCGCGCCGGCGCGTTGCAAACCATGGCAGCAGCGAAGGAGCAATCCCATGTCCCCACGCGAAACCGCCAGCGCGGCCAATCGTTTCGGCATCGGCGCCCGGCCGGGCGAATTGGCCGGCATCGGCGACCCGCGCGCCTGGTTGAAGGCGCAGTTGCGCGGCGATGCGGGCGCTTCGCGATTCGCGGGACTGCCGTCCAGTCTGGATTACCTGCGCCGCGAGAATGAGTTCTACCTGCAGCGGCGCGAACGCAAGCAGGCCGGCGAGGCCGCGCCCAAACCTGGTCCGCTGTATCGCCGCGCGCTGCTGCAGGAACTGGACCGGCGCGCCCAAGTCGCCGTGGCCAGCGAGGCGGGCTTCGCTGAGCGCCTGGTGCGGTTCTGGTCGAACCATTTCGCCATCTCCGTCGACAAGCGTCCCGCCGCGTTGTACGCCGCGCCGATGGAGCGCGAAGCGATCCGGCCGCACCTGTTCGGCCGTTTCAGCGACCTGTTGCTGGCGGTGGAAACGCATCCGGGCATGTTGCGCTACCTCGACAACGTGCGTTCGGTCGGCGCGGATTCGCCGCTG
>DASRYD010000330.1:0-2476 GCA_035653955.1 Pseudoxanthomonas sp. | reverse complement strand
CATCGAGGCGACGGCCGATGCCGCAGAAGTCGGCGTACGACGAGTCGCCCAGGCCGAGCACGGCGTATTTCAGTTCGGGCAGTTTCGGCGCGCGCTTGCCGGCGATGAATTCGACCAGGCCGATCGCGTCGTCCGGTGGATCGCCTTCGCCCTGCGTGCTGATGACGAAGTACAGCAGGCGCTCACTGGCCAGTTCGCGCTGCGGATAGGCGTCGGCGCGCAGCAGGCGCACGCCCAGGCCGGCGGCTTCCAGTTCCTGCGCCAGCTTTTCGGCCGCGCGCTTGGCATTGCCGGTCTGGCTGCCGTAGACCACCGTGGCGCGTTGGGCCGCCGTAGCGACCGGTGCATGGTTATGCAGCCGCGACAACTGCGGGCCACCATGGCCCTGGGCGAGTCCGGCGGCATAGCCGGACAGCCACCACAGCGAGGGCGCATCCAGCCCATCGACGACCCGGGCCAGCAGCGCCTTGCGCTCTTCGGGCAAGGGACTGGGAGCCTGGGCGGGAGGGGCGGCACTCATTGCAGCAGCCAGAGGTTTGCGGAACGGAACCCGATGTTAGGTACGGGTTAACCCGTACAGAAACGACTTGTGGTTATCGGCTTATCACCTGCGTTCATTTGGGCGGGCATCAGCACCGCGGAATACTGCGCGACCCCTGCAGCGGCACCGGATTGGTTGCCGCTGTTACTCTTCCGCTCACCGCGAACCGCGATTTCCTGAACCGCCCGATGCCCGCCGTCCCCGACCTGTCCCACCTCGATCGCCTGGAAGCCGAGAGCATCCACATCCTGCGCGAGGTCGCGGCCGGGTTCCGCAATCCGGTGATGCTGTATTCGGTCGGCAAGGACAGTTCGGTGCTGCTGCACCTGTTGCTGAAGGCGTTCGCCCCCGGCAAGCCGCCGATCCCGCTGCTGCACGTGGACACGCGCTGGAAGTTCCGCGAGATGATCGCGTTCCGCGACCGGCGCGCCGCCGACACCGGCATCGA
Source organism: Pseudoxanthomonas sp. (assembly GCA_035653955.1). Taxonomy (GTDB): domain Bacteria; phylum Pseudomonadota; class Gammaproteobacteria; order Xanthomonadales; family Xanthomonadaceae; genus Pseudoxanthomonas_A. Next base: position 1,487 of record DASRYD010000330.1, on the reverse strand, counting down.
TCTGCGCGTGCACATCAACCCCGACGGCATCGCCCGCGGCATCGGCCCGATCAGCCATGGCGCCAGCGTTCACACCGACGTGATGAAGACCCAGGGCCTGAAGCAGGCGCTGGACCAATGGCAGTTCGACGCGGCCATCGGCGGTGCGCGCCGCGACGAAGAGAAATCGAGGGCCAAGGAGCGGGTGTTCTCGTTCCGCAGCGCCCAGCACCGCTGGGATCCGAAGCAGCAACGTCCGGAACTGTGGGACGTGTACAACACGCGCATCCATGCCGGCGAAAGCGTACGCGTGTTCCCGCTGTCGAACTGGACCGAGCTCGACGTGTGGCTGTACATCTACCGCGAGAACATTCCGGTGGTGCCGCTGTACTTCGCCGCCGAGCGCCCGGTGGTGGAACGCGACGGCGCGCTGATCCTGGTCGACGACGAGCGCCTGCCGTTGCGCGAGGGCGAGGTTCCGCAATCCAGGAAGGTGCGCTTCCGCACCCTGGGCTGCTACCCGCTGACCGGGGCCATCGAATCCGAGGCCGACACGCTGGAGAAGATCATTGCCGAGATGCTGGTGGCCACGTCTTCGGAACGGCAGGGGCGGGTGATCGACCACGACCCGTCGGCATCGATGGAGAAGAAGAAGCGCGAGGGGTATTTCTGATGGCCGTGACCGACGACATCGCCGCGTACCTGAAAGGGCACGAAGCCAAGCCGCTGCTGCGCTTCATCACCTGCGGCAGCGTCGACGACGGCAAGAGCACCCTGATCGGGCGGTTGCTGTACGACAGCAAGCGTTTGTTCGACGACCAGTTGGCCGCGCTGGCCTCGGACAGCCGCCGCCACGGCACCCAGGGCGAACGCATCGACTACGCGTTGCTGCTGGACGGGCTGGAGGCCGAGCGCGAGCAGGGCATCACCATCGACGTGGCCTACCGCTATTTCGATACCGACAAGCGCAAGTTCATCGTCGCCGACTGTCCCGGACACGAGCAGTACACCCGCAACATGGCCACCGGCGCGTCCACCGCCGACCTGGCCGTGGTGCTGGTCGACGCGCGCAAGGGCCTGTTGGCGCAGACCCGGCGGCACAGCTACATCGTTTCGCTGTTCGGCATCCGCAATGTGGTGCTGGCGGTGAACAAGATGGACCTGGTCGGTTATTCGCAGGAGACCTTCGAGGCCATCGCGGAAGCCTATCGCGAGCTCGCCGCGCAGCTCGGCATCGCCAATGTGCAGTGCATCCCGCTGTCGGCGCTGGAAGGCGACAACTTGGCCGTCCGTTCGGCGAACACGCCGTGGTACGCCGGTCCGGCCTTGCTCGAACACCTGGAAGCCGTCGACGCCAGTGCGCTGGCTACCCGATCCGGCCTGCGCCTGCCAGTGCAATGGGTGAACCGGCCGAACCAGGATTTCCGCGGCTTCGCCGGCACCATCGCCGCGGGTACGGTGAAGCCGGGCGACGCCGTCGTGGCGCTGCCTTCGGCGCGGCGCTCGAC
>DASRYD010000329.1:0-4852 GCA_035653955.1 Pseudoxanthomonas sp. | reverse complement strand
ATACAGCGGCATGGTGCCGCCGTAGGCCATGCCGAACACGATCGCCACGGCGTAGAAGCTCCCCAGCCGGTCCGCAAGCAAATACGCCGCAGCCGCCAGGGCCTGCACCGCCAATCCGGCCACCAGCACCGGCTTCGCACCCCACCTGTCGGCCAACACGCCGCACAGCAGACGGCCGCCGAGGCCCGCTGCGCCCTCCATGCTGTAGATGGTCACCGCCGCGGTCATCGGCAGGCCGCAACCGACCGCGTAACTGACCGTGTGGAAGATCGGCCCCGAATGCGCCGCACAACAGGCGAAGAACGCCAATGCCAGCACGATGAAGGCGCGCGAGCGCAATGCCTGCGCCATGCCCATGCCACCGCCCGCGCCTGCGCCGTCCGCATGCGCATCCACCGGCGCCGCACGCACGAACCACACCGCCGGCAAGGTCAACGCCCAGGCCAGCACGCCGACGATCTGCAGCACGCTGCGCCAGTCGTGCTGGGTCACCAGCCAGGCCACCAGCGGCGAAATCGTCATCGGGGCCACGCCGACGCCGGCGGACACCAGCGAGATCGCCAAGTTGCGGCGCTTCTCGAACGAAGACGCGGTGGCCGCGATCACCGGCGCGAAGAAACTGGCCACCGACAGGCCCATCAGCACGCCGTAGGCCAGTTGGAACTGCAGCAGGCTGCCTGCGCGGCTGGCGAGCATGCAGGCGAGCCCCAGCAGGATCGAACCGGCCAGCACGCACACCCGTGGGCCGAAACGATCGCTCAACATGCCCCAGACGAAACCACCCAGGCCCATCGCGAGGAAGGCCAGGGTCATCGCGCTGGACAGGCCGGCGCGCGACCAGCCGGTGGCCGCGCTCATCGGCGTCAGCAGCACGGCCAACGCGAACAGCACGCCCACGCCCACGCAGCCCATCAACGCACCGGCGGCGACCAGCGGCCAGTTGCGGTCGGTGGCCAGATAATCGGGATTCAAAGCTCTGTTCATGTCGGCGGTTTTCCCTGGGATTCGTGTGTTCGACGAACCAGCGACGCCCGAATCGACAATCTCCATGGGAGATCCGGGCAACTCGTTTTTACTCGTCATCCCCGCGAAGGCGGGGATCCAGCGACTTGAGGCCTTGAAAGCAAAGGCACTGGATGACCAGCCATGACCAGCCATTCGGCTGTTATGAAACGTTTCGGCTGTTGAAGAGCGATCCCCGCCAACGCGGGGTTTTCAACCGAAAAATATCGGGTCATGACGACACTTGTTCAGACCTTCCCTGTCTAGATCGCGCGACCGTCATAATGCCGGACCTGCAGCGACGCCAGGTCGACATCTTCGAGGCAACGGGCATTGATCGCCGCCACCGGCCGGCCATCCGGGCCGGCGGCCTCGGCGAACGGATGGATCCCGCAATCCGGGCAGAAGCGATGCGCGATCGCATGCGTATTGAAGGTATACCTGCCCATGCCTTCCGCGCCGGCAAGCAACTCGAAGCGGGTTCGCGGCACGAACCACAACAGGGATCCCTTGCGCCGGCATATCGAGCAATTGCAGGCCAGCACTTCGCCGAGGTCGCCTTCGGCCTGGAAGACGATCCGTCCGCAATGACAACTGCCGCGGTATTTCATCGTGGTTTCTCCATCGAAGCGCCGCATTCGTTCCACCGGACCCGCGCGGCCTCAGTTCCAGTCGTCGATCTTGACGTCGTGCGGGAACGGCATGCCCTTCCCGGTTTCCACCAGCGCCTTGAGGCTCAGCAGGAACACCGCCCACTTGGTGCTGCAGTGGTGCATGAACTCGATCGGCTCCTTCCAGCCCTCGTGCCTGAGCAGCACGATGGTGTAGTCGCCTTCGCGGCGCAGATCCCACGACACCCTGGTGCCGATCCATTCCTGCGGACCATCGACGACCCGCCACAGCAGGCGTTTGCCCGGTTCGGCCTCCAGCACCTCCATGTCGAAGAAGCCGCGTTCGCCGAACTGGAAATGCACGGTGTCGCCGACGGCGCCCTCGCCCTCCACTTCATCCGTCCACCAGCCGGACAGACCGCGCCGGGTGGCCAGCGCGGCATGGACGGCTTCGGGGGCCGACACGATGCCGACCCGATGCAGGATATCGACCATGGGTTGTTCTCCCGGTATTGCGATCGGTTCAGGACGACAGGCGGCGGTCGTATTCGCCGCGCAGGCGCTGCCAGCCGTCCCAGAACGGCTCGGTCTCGCGCCCGCCGACGCGCGCTTCCAGAACGTTGATATGCATGTGCCAGCCCGCGCCGATCATCAGCATGTTGTTGCGATCGGAAATGCCTTCGTGGAGCACGGTCAACATGACCTTGTCGCCCTTTCTCTCGAGATCGAACGCGACCTTGCCGCTTTCGCCCCAGGTGAACACGAGCCGGCGCGGCGGATCGAATTCGACGATGCGGCTTTGCATCCGGTGCTCCTCGCCGAAATTCTCCGGCTTGCGGCCCGGCGGATCGGTCAGTTCGTCGTTGCGCCAGACCAGTTCGAACGACGATCCGGCCTGCGGCGACATGTCGCCCGCCGCCAGCCACTGCCGGCGCAATTCGCCGTCGGCGAGGTAGGCCCAGATGCGTTCGATCGGGCCGGGCAGCAGGCGCTGGATGCGCACGGTACCCGGCGCGGTGACGGTGCCGTAATCGGCTTCGGGTGTGATGGCGACGTTCATGGCTTCCTCCGTGGGTTGCCGGGGTTGCGCGCGGGCTTGGCCGCTCGCTTGTCGGCGGGTTTGGGGTTGGCATCCTCGGCCTTGAGCAGGGCTTCGAGGGCATCGAGCTTGCGGGTCCAGAAACGCTCGTAATGGCGCATCCATTCCGCGCCCATGTGCAGCGGGCGCGCATCGAGCCGGCAGGTATGCACGCGGCCCTGCACTTCGCGCTGGATCAATCCGGCGCGTTCCAGCACCTGGATGTGCTTGGACGCGCCGGCCAGCGAGATGTCGAACGGCGCGGCCAGTTCGCCGACAGTGCAAGGGCCCGCGGCCAGGTCGTTCAGCATCGCGCGCCGGGTGGGGTCGGCAAGCGCGTGGAACACGCTGTCGAGGAGCTGGGCATCGCGTCGATTCGGATATTTATCAACCATAAGGTTGAATATACGCCGCCCGAGACGATTGTCAACAGTTTGGTTGAATATTTTTTGCCGCGGTTCGGCCTTGGCTTGAACCGTGTCCGCAACCGGGCTACGGTTGCCCTGCAAATCAGGAATCCGATGGGCGGCGCGGCAACGCGTCGCCCGTTTCCTTTTCTGCACCCTTCGAACCACAAAGGAGCCTTCATGTCGACCGTTCCCGCCAGCGGCTTGCCGCCCTCGTTGATCGTTTCCAGCCGCGATTTCGCCAGGCTGGAAGCCCTGCTGGACGCCCCGGGGCTGCGCCGCCACCCCGCCGCGCTCGCGTTGATGGACGAACTCAACCGCGCCGAGGTGCGCGCGCCGGAGGACATGCCCGGCGACGTGGTGACGATGCATTCGCGGGTGGAATGCCGCGACGAACTTTCCGGCGAAACCCATCGCCTGACCCTGGTCTACCCGAACGAGGCCGACGTCGAAAAAGGCCGCGTCTCCGTGCTGGCCCCGGTCGGCAGCGCCCTGCTCGGCCTGGCGGTCGGCCAGAGCATCGACTGGAACGCGCCGGGAGACCGCGCCCTGCGCCTGCGCGTGACCGCGATCGACTACCAGCCCGAAGCCAGCGGCGACCTGCACCGCTGATCCGCATGCAGAAAACACTTTCCCGTGGCCGATCCGCGCCGCGGGAGAGGGCATACTTGTACACCCGATTCCACACGCCCCCGCACGCATGAACGCATCCGCTCCCTCCAAGCTCCAGCAACTGCGCGAACTGTCCGTGGTCGTCGCCGACACCGGCGATTACGACGCAATCAAGCGACTCAAGCCGGTCGATTGCACGACCAATCCCACGCTGGTGAAGAAGGCGCTGGACTTGCCGGTGTACGCCGAACTGATCGAACGCGAACTCGCCTGGGCGCGCGCCCAGGGCGGCGACAAGGCCGCGGTCGTCAACGAGGTCGCCGACCGCCTGACCGTCGGCGTCGGCATGATGCTCAGCGCGCTGATCCCGGGCCGCGTTTCCACCGAGGTCGACGCCGATCTCGCCCACGACACCGCCGCCACCGTGGCCAAGGCGCGCAAGTTCATCGCCATGTACGCCGAACGCGGCGTGGCCAAGGACCGCGTGCTGATCAAGGTCGCGGCGACCTGGGAAGGCGTCGAGGCCGCGCGCCAACTGCAGGCCGAGGGCATCGACTGCAACCTGACCCTGATCTTCAACTCCGCCCAGGCGTTGGCCTGCGCCGAAGCCGGCGCGTTCCTGATCTCGCCCTTCGTCGGACGCATCCTGGACTGGTACGTGGCGCGCGGCGAAACCCCGGCGAACATCGACGAAGATCCCGGGGTGAAGTTCGTGCGCGGCGTCTACGCCGAATTCAAGAAGCGCGGCCACGCGACCGTGGTGATGGGAGCGTCGTTCCGTTCGACGGCGCAGATCGAGGCGCTGGCCGGTTGCGACCGCCTGACCATCTCGCCCGACCTGCTGGAAAAACTCGACGCGGACCACGGCGAACTGCCGCGCAAGCTGGCGCCAACCGCCGCCGTGCCAGGCGACTACGCACCGGTCACCGCCGCCAGCTATGCCACCGCGCTGGAGGCCGACGCGATGGCGAAGGAAAAGCTGTCCACCGGCATCGAGATCTTCGCCAAGGACCTGCACGGCCTGCGCGACAGCATCGCCGCGCGCCTGGCCTGAGCGGAACCCGTCGATGACCTTGAACCGCCTGCTGTTCGTCGGGCTGCTGCTCGGCATGGTCGGTTGGTGGTTCTCGGCGTATTCGCCG
>DASRYD010000328.1:0-5247 GCA_035653955.1 Pseudoxanthomonas sp. | reverse complement strand
GCCCGTCGCACCGCCGGTACGGACGACGATGATCTACCGCACGCCGCCGCAGCCGATGTACGAATGCACCGATCCCGACGGCCGCCGCTACAGCAGCGACAACGGCGACGGCAATCCACGCTGGGTGCCGTTGTGGACGCTGGGCTACCCGGCGCTGGCCCGGGTACCGGTGGTCGAACCCGGCCATGCCCGTATCCGCGTCGACAATGGCCATGTCGGTGGCAGCTTCCGCAGCGGCAGCGTGCGCGAAACGGTGGTGCCGACCCACGCCGGCATGGGCGGCGGCACCTGGGTACGCGACACCTGCCACCAACTGCCGCCGCAGGAAGTCTGCTCGCGCCTGTCCGACCGCCGCTACGAAATCCAGCGCCGCTACTACAGCGCGCTGCAGAGCGAACGTCGCGAACTCGACCTGGAACAACGCGGCATCGATGCGCGCCTCGCCAACGATTGCGGAACCGACTGATGCGTTCGATGCTGCTTGCCCTGGGCCTGTTGCCGGCCGCTCCCGCTTTCGCCGCTGATGTCGTGTTCTATCGCTGCACCGACGCGGCCGGCCACCTGACCATCCAGAATTCGCCCTGCCCCAAGGGCATGCGTGAAGAAAAGAAGGCGATGCAGGGCATCAGCACGGTGCCGATGGGCAAGCCCACGAAGCCCGCGGCGCCGGCGCCCATGCCGTCCAAACCCCAGATCGTGCCCGATACGCCGCAAGAGCGACCGGCGGAAATCGTCGACGACGGCAAGCCGCGGCTGCCGCCGCCGGTGCTGTTCCAGTGCACCACCTACGACCGCGACAGCTACATCACCGAAAGCGGCGAACCGCAGAAGCGCTGCGTGCCGCTGCGCACGGTCGGGCTGGATGGCAATCCGTCCACCGGCGCGGGCCAGGCCTGCGACATCGTCTACGACCAGTGCGCGCGCGTGCCCGATGGCGCGCTGTGCGATGCGTGGAAGAAGCGGCTCGGCGAGACCGAAGTGGCCTGGCGATTCGGCCGCGCCGAAAATCTGCAGAAGAACCAGGCGGAATTCGAACGCGTGCGGCGCATCGTCGACGAGAGCACCTGCGGCGCGGCATCGCCCTAGGTTCCGTCGGCCCGAACAATCGGGCCGGGCGATTTGAGCAAATCGCCGTCCATTGCCGCAGAACAAAAAATAAAAAAGGAGGCGCGCCGCGCCTCCCACCATGAATTTATACCATCGGCGGGGGCTTGCGGCAAGGCCGAAATCGGGAACTAGAATCGCGCCCCTGTCGATCAGGCAGCACATGAGAGGCCACCAGGGCGATGCACGACGATGCGTTGGTTCCGGACGATGCATGGATTCCGATTTCCGCCGAGAACTGCGATTCGGTGGCGGGCCCGTTCTACCACGGAACAAAAGCGGACCTGTCCGTAGGCGATCTGCTGACCTCGGGCTTCACATCCAATTACGACGATAGCGTCGTGATGAATCACATCTATTTCACGACTTTGCCAAAGGGAGCTGGCCTTGCCGCGGAGATGGCCAGGGGAAACGACAGGCCGCGGGTCTACGTCGTGGTGCCGACCGGAGCTTTCGAAGACGACCCGAACGTCACGAACAAGAAATTCCCGGGCAACCCGACGCGCTCGTACCGGAGCGAGCATGCCGTGAGAGTCATCGGCGAACTCGAAAACTGGGAATCCTACGACCCCGAGTTCATCCGGCAACTGAGGCGACGCATCGAAACCGGCATGGGCGAAATCATCAACTGAAGGGAAACGACAGGCACCTCCCGACGCTCCGTGTTCGGTTCGTCCGCGGCCGCGACCGGGATCGCAGGCTAGGCCGCGTTGACCTTCAATTGCGCAGCGAACGCCCGCTGGTACGCGGGTCGCGCTTCGGCGCGCGCGACATAGGCGGCGAGGTTCGGGAACTCGTCGAGGATGCCCGATGGCCGCGACCGGAGCAGCACCGACGCCATCATCAGGTCGCCCGCGCTGAAAGCGCCATCGAGCCATTCGGCGTCGCCGAGGCGCACCGAAAGCTGCTTCAACCGGTTGCGGACGCGCTCCACGACCAGGGGCAGGCGCTCCCCGGCCCAGGGCCTGTCGCCTTCGTGGATCTTGGCGATCACGAGATCCAGGATCGGCGGTTCCACCGTGTTGACCGCGGCGAACATCCACATGATCGCCCGCGCCCGCGCATCGGCTGCGTCCGGCAGCAGGCCCGCATGGCCTTCCGCGATGTGCAGCACGATCGCACCGGTCTCGAACAGGGCGAGATCGCCCTCTTCGTAAGTCGGAATCTGGCCGAAAGGATGCAGCGCCAGATGCGCGGGCTCCTTCATCGCCTGGAAGGAAACCAGCCGGACATCGTAGGGCTGGCCCGCCTCTTCCAGCGCCCAGCGCACGCGCGTATCGCGCGCCAATCCCTTGCCGCCGTCGGGCGAGCGTTCGAAGGCGGTGATGGTCGGGTTCATTGGGACTCTCCGGGTGATGGCATGGCGGTTTCTCCTCTCGGATCGATGGCTTCGGGACGGGCGATCGCCCCTCCTTCACGACATAGACGGGCGACAGGATCGAAATTCGACAAGCGACCCGGTCGCGCGGTGCCGAGCACGCTTTTTGCGCCGCCGCAGTCTAGGTTCGCGCATGGCGAGCATCGAAACGCCCAGGCTGCATCGGCTCGGCGCTATACCTTCCAGTGCCATCCGCGCCGGTCCATCCAGCGCACGATGCCCCACCACACCAGCACGAAGACGAGGGCGAAGGCCAGCGACGGCACGAACGGGCCGAACAGCGGCGTCATCCAGTCGGCGAATCCGATCCGGTAGATCGGATCCGACCAGCCCAGCCCGGCGAATACGTACACCATCAGCGCGGAACCGGCGTAGGCCGTGATGGCGTTGACGCCGAAGCTGCGGCCCAGCGCCGGCCAGCCGCGCACGTCGACCAACCGATGCGCCAGCCACAGCGCCAGCGCCGCCCAGCCGGCGGTCCACAACACGTACGACGAGGTCCACAGGTTCTTGTTGAGCGGGAACCACAACGACCACAACGCGCCCAGCGCCAGCGCAGCGATGGCGAACCGGGACAGGCGTTTCGTTTCGCCACGGCGCAGCCAGTCGCCGGCGCGCAGGCCCAGCAAGGTCGTCGTGATGGAAGGCAATGTGGAAAGCAGGCCTTCCGGATCGTGCCCACGCCCGCTGGCGACGTCGTAGACGTAGTTGTGTGCGCCGAACAGCGCGGTATCGACGCGGCTGGCGAGATTGACGAAGGGATCGTACGAACCGCCCGCAGCCATCAAGGCCCAGTAGCCCAGCAATACCGCGGCGATCAGCGTCCACTGCACGCGCGGCTTCGTCGCCATCGCCACCAGGCCGGCGGCGATGAAACAGGCGCCGATCCGCGGCAACACGCCGAGCGGGCGGAACGTCGGCTTGTCCATCAGCCACCACGCCAGCAGATGCAGCAGCACGCCGATGGCGATGATCTTCGCCCCGCGTACCCATACCGCGCGGCGCAACGGCCGCGGGTCGGCGCCGGCTTCGACCCGCGGCACGATGCCCAGCGCGATCGACACGCCGACGATGAACAGGAAGAACGGGAACACCAGGTCGGTGGGCGTGCAACCGTTCCATTCCGAATGCAGCAACGGCGCGTAGACATGACCCCAGTCGCCGGGATTGTTGACCAGCAGCATCGCGGCGACGGTCAGGCCGCGTAGCGCGTCGACAGAGGCGAAACGCTGCGGTTTCGTCGTAGGAGCGCGCTCTGCACGCGACCGGGAACCGTCGATACTCATGGAATCGTCCGCAAGTGTGGCTTGGCGATCGCGGGCATGGTCCGCTCCTACGAGCTTGCGCCGCCGATCCAAGTGGCGGAAACGTTCAACGTGCTATCCAGCGCGACGAAATCCGCGGCCAATCCCGGTGCGATTCGCCCGCGCACGCCGTCGATGCCCAGCCATTGCGCGGGATAGGTCGAAGCCATGCGCGCGGCTTCTTCCAGCGGCAAACCGACCAGCTCGACCGTGTTGCGCACCGCGCTGGCCATATCCAGCGCCGAGCCGGCCAGCGAACCGGCGGCATTGCGCACCACGCCATCCTTCGCAACGATGGTTTCGCCGTACAGGTCGAAACTGGGATCGTCGGAACCGACCATCGGCATCGCATCGGTGACCAGCACGACCTTGCCGCGCGGCTTGGCCGCCAGCGCCACGCGCAGGCTGGCCGGATGCACGTGCACGCCGTCGGCGATCACGCCGCACCAGCTGTCCGCGTCTTCCAGGGCCGCGCCGACCACGCCGGGCTCGCGGCCCTGCAGCGGCGTCATCGCGTTGTACAGGTGGGTGAATCCGCCGATGCCGGCGTCGAGGCCAGCGCGCGTTTCTTCATAGGTCGCGGCGGTATGTCCGGCGCAGACTTTGGCGCCGCGCGCGACCATCGCGCGGATCGTTTCCGCCGGCACGCGTTCGGGCGCCAGCGTGATCAGGGTGACGCCGTTGTCCAGCGACGTCGCCATCTCGATCTCGGCCGCATCGGGCACGCGGAACTTGTCCGGGTTATGCGTGCCCTTGCGCGCCGGCGCGATGTACGGGCCTTCCAGATGGATGCCGAGTACGCCCGGCACGCCTTCGACGATGGCCTGGCGCACGGCGGCGACCGCTTCGCGCATCACTTCGACGTCGTCGCTGATCAGGGTCGGCATCAAGCCGGTGCTGCCGAACTTTCGATGTCCGGCGACCAGGGTGCGCAATGCATCGACGGTGGGCGCATTGTTGAACAGCACGCCGCCACCGCCGTTGACCTGCACGTCGATGAAGCCGGGCAGCAGGTAGTCGCCATGCAGGTCGTGGCGCCGCAGGCCGGCGGGCAGTTCCGCTTCCGGCAGCAGCGCAGCGATCTTGCCGCTTTCGACCAGCACGGCGATATCGGAACGGAAACCGTCGTCGGTCAGGACTTGCGCGTTGGTGAGTGCGAATGCATTCATGGCATGGATCTCACGAATTTCCTCTTCTCGTCATCCCGGCGCAAGCCGGGATCCAGCGGCTTTCCCCGCGATTGCCGTAACTCCTCCGAGAAGCAAAGGCACTGGATCCCGGCTTGCGCCGGATGACGAGCAAAAAACTAGACCGTCTCGGTCACCTTGTTCAAATGCGGCGGTACGTCGGGGTTGTAGCCGCGACGCAGCGCCAGCGCATTGATCGCGCGGTAATAGCTCTGGATGGTCAGCAACGGCGCGCAAGCCGGGTGCGGCGCGTGCGCCAGCGGCAAGTCGCCGC
>DASRYD010000327.1:0-7896 GCA_035653955.1 Pseudoxanthomonas sp. | reverse complement strand
CGCTCGCATCGGTGGCATCGACCGCGCGCGGCGCGGACGCGGCGTCCGGCGCGCCTTTCAGGTAACCGATCCGCGCCCAGTGGGCCAGCTGGTTCTCGCGGCCGGCCGTGTAATCGAGTTGGCGATTCAGATGCCGCGCCTTCGGCCCGATCGGCAACAGCTTGCGCGAATGATTGTTGGTCAGGTGGCAGCCGCCGCACTGGTTCTGGTCGGGCACCTGGTAGTCCACTGCCTCGCGCGCGCCGTTCGCATCGACCAGTTCCAGCGACACCAGTTCGCCGGTGCGCTTCAGCGTCGCCTCGGTCTGCGCTTCGTTCCACACGTACGGCAGCGCGACCCAGCCCTCGGCACGATGGACCAGCAAGCGGGTTTCGATCAACCGCACCTTGCCCAGATCCAGCGATTCGCCTTCCATCATCGACAGCGAAGGTGGCGTGCGCGCCACCGACTTGCCGTCCCATTTGCGGTTTTCAGGCAGTGGGTAATAGAACGTCTTGCTGAGGATGGTGCCGACCGGGAAATCGAACGCCGCATTGGCGTCGTAACGCGCGGTCAGGCCCTTCGGCATCCACACCGTGCGCAGCTTGTGCGCGTAATCGCTGAACAGCGGCGTATTGAGGTCGTAGGGCACCACGCCTTCGTTCAGGCGCAGCTTGCCGCCTTCGACGCGCAGCAGATGCCAGTCCTCGAGCGAGGCCGGCTGGCCCTCGGCGAAGTAATGCACCGGCTGCACACCGCGACATGCCGCCAACAGCAACAACGAAGCCAACAACAGGACGGCGCGTGGCATCGTGCGGCTCAACCCCGCTTCAGGTCGACCGCAGGCAGGCGCGGCAGGTCGCATTCGAACGGCTTCATGTCCTTGCTCGGATTCTTGTTGCCGTTGGGCCCGTCGACGTTGACCACGCCATTGACCCCGCGCAGGCACAGCTGCGGGCCTTGCTTGCGCACCGGGTTGACGTAGCCGTCGAACAGCACGTCGGGCAGGCTGCCGCCGATGCCGTACATGGCCAGCTTCAGCGCCTTGAAGTCGAGGCGGTCGGGCGAATCGCCGCCGCCGCTGAACTGGTTGTCGTGCACGTAGATGCGCTCCGGGTACGGATCGAATTCCTTCGACATGCTCTGGTCCTTGTACCCAGTGGAATACACGCTGGACAGGATCAGGTTGGCGCTGGCGTTGTCGGCGACCTTATTGTCGAAGATCTCGATGTCGTCGTTGGAATTGACCACGATGCCGGAACCGGCCGGCACGCTGGCCACCGGCGTGCCCTTGGCGCCGAAGTTCTCGTGGTTGTTGGCGACGACCTGGTTGTTGAACACGCGGATGTTGCCGCCCTGCTGGGACAGCCCCGGCATGTTGAACACCAGGATGCCGCCGGTGTTGCCGGTGGCCACGTTCTCGTACACGTCGGCGCCGATCGTGTTCTCGATCTCGATGCCGGCCACGTTCTGTTCGGCGCGGCTGCGGCGCACGATCACGCCGTTGGACTGGCCGACGTAGATGCCGGCGTCCGAAGCTCCGATCGCCACCGAATCCTCGATCAGCACGTTCCGGGTCAGCACCGGATACAAACCGTAGCCGCCGTTCTTGGTGCTCGGTCCACCGGTCCACTGCACCTTGACCTTGCGGATGGTGATGTTCTGCGACTCGCTGATCTTCAGGCCGTCGCCTTTCGAATCCTCGATGGTCAGGCCCTCGATGGCGAAGTCGTCGCCGTTGACCAGCAGGCCCTCGGCGCCCGCCTTCTGCCCCTTGAAGCTGAGCACGCTCTTGTCCATGCCTGCGCCGCGGATGGTCACTCCGTCCGCGCGCAGGGTCAGGCTGCGATCGAAGGAGAACTTGCCCGCCGGAATCTCGATGACGTCGCCCGGCTTGGCGTCCAGCAACTGTTCCTGGAACTTGGCGGCGAAGGCGGCATCGCCGGCCGGAACGGACGCCGACGGGGTTTCGGGCGCCTTCTGCTGGCAACCTGCGACCGACAGCGCCAGGGCGCCAGCCACGGCAACGGAAATGGTGCGCTGCATGAATTTCCCCTCCATACGCCTGCGAATAATGTCGCGCAGTCTGTGTGCTGGCTCGCTCCACGCGGAGGGCAGGAACGGCATACTACGGGGGGGAAAGCGGACAAGCTGGAGGGCTTCGATGCAATGGAAAACCGGACTGGGCAACCGCCTTTCGATCGCCAACCTTCCCACCAACATGCTGTGCAGCCTGGTGCTGCTGGCCGGCGAGTTCGGCGTGAACACCGAGAGCTGGTTCGCCGGCATGCGCCTGAACGTGCAGGAGATCCACGATCCCCAGGCGCGCGTTTCCTACCGCCAGGCATGCGAAGTGATACGCCGCGCGTTGCCGACGCTGCCGATCGAAGGCACCGGCCTGGCCATCGGCGCAACCCAGAACGGAGGCAATTTCGGCCTATTGGGACTCGCGATGAAGACCGCCCCCACCTTCGGCGAAGCCGTGCTGATCGGACTCGAATACCAGCGCAACCTCGGCCCGCTGATGGAACTGGAACTGCAGGACCGCGACGACGGCGGCCTCGCGGTGACCGCCACCGCGCCGGAGGAAGCGGCCGACCTTCTGCCTTTCCTGTGCGAGGAAATGTTCGCCAGCACGCTGATGCTGGCGCGCGAACTGGCCGGAGCGGAGTTCCGTCCGTTGCGGCTGGAACTGGGCTACCCCGCGCCGCGCTATGCCGCGCGTTACCACGACCTGTTCGGCTGCGAGGTGCATTTCGGTCAGGCGCAGCATGCGATGGTGGTGGACCGCCGCTGGCTGGCGTTGCCGTTCGCGAGCTACAACCCGGTGACCTCGCGGCAGGCGCTGGCCCTGTGCCAGGCGCAACTGGCGGCGATTTCGCCGCGCGGAGAAACCACGGCGGCGGTCGAGCGCCAGTTGCGCCCGCGCTTGCGCGAGAACCCGCAGATGACCGACATCGCCACCGCCTTGCACTTGAGCGAACGCACCCTGCGCCGCCAGCTTGCCGAAGAAGGCACCAGCTTCAGCGCCGTGCACGATCGCGTCCGCACGGAACGCGCGCTGGAACTGCTGCAGGATCCGGCGCTGACCATCGCCTGGATCGGCGGCCAGATCGGCTTCAACGACGTGCGCGAATTCCGTCGCGCCTTCAAACGCTGGACCGGACAGGCGCCGAGCGAAGCCCGGCACCACTTCGGCTGACCGCTGCGGTCAGCCGAGCACCATGGTCGCTTCGACTTCGAAGCCAACGCCCTTCGGCAGCGCGGAAACCTGCACGGTGGAGCGCGCCGGATACGGCGCCTGGAAGTATTCCTGCATCACCGCGTTGACCGCGGCGAACTCGGACAGATCGGTCAGGAACAGGCCGAGGCGGACGATCTTCTCGAGCGAACCGCCGGCGGCTTCGGCCACCGCCTTGAGGTTGTCGAACGCACGCCGCGCCTGCGCCTCGATGCCGCCCTCGACGACGTTGCCGGTCGCCGGATCGAGCGGGATCTGACCGGAGAAATACACGGTGTTGCCGATGCGCACGGCCTGCGAATAGGGGCCGATGGCGGCTGGGGCTTTTTCGGTGTTGACGATTTGGCGGGTCATAGGGAAATTCCTGCAATGGCAGCCGCAATATTAAACCGTAGTACCGCCGTTGCCCTTGCCGTCGGCTCTGCGAGTCCCATCCGCAGCGGCGGAGCCGGTGGGTAAACCTCCGAAGGGGGCGGCGCACAGGGATGTGCGCCGTTTCCGGAGCCGCAGGATGCGGCTTCCGGAAATTCCCGCCGGCTCCGCGAACCCTTCGCGCAGCGAAGGGCGCGAGGCAGGGTGTGCTTTCTTTGGTTACTTTCTATGCACAAGCAAAGAAAGTGACTCGCGCGATAGCGCGAAATGCTTATTCAGCGGCAGAAGCAAGAGCGATTCCCGCCTTCGCGGGAATGACGAGCAAAAACTACTGCCGACGCACGCCATTCACCACATTCAACCGCCGCAACCGCCGCATCACTTCGGCCAAGTGCGTGCGATCGCGCACCTGGATCTGGAACCGCAGCACCGCCGCGTTGAAATCGCGCTCCAGATATTCGACCCGGTCGATGTTCGACTGCCCTTGCGCCATCGCCGCCGCGACCTGCGCCAATACCCCCGGCCGGTTCTCCACGTCGACCAGCAGCGACGCATCGAAATCGCCCGACACCTTCGAGTCCCAGTCGATCGGCACCCAGCGCTCCGGCGACTTGCGGAACTCCACCACGTTCGGGCAATCCAGCCGGTGCACGACGATGCCCTTGCCGGCGGTGTGGTAACCCATGATGTCGTCGCCGGGGATCGGCTGGCAGCAATTGGCGAAGCTGACCACGCCGCGCTCGCTGCCGGTGATCAGGATCTTCTCTTGCGCGTGCCTGGAATGCCCGCCCGCGCGCAGTTCCGCGTACGCGGTCAGCGCCTGCGCCGCCTGCACCGGCATCCAGTTGCCCAGCGCCACGTCTGCGAGGAAGGCTTCCAGGCGCGGGTAGCGATGTTCTGCGAGGAAGGCCTCCAGGCGCTGCTGCGGCAGGCGTTCCAGCGAACTGTCGAGCTGTTCCAGCGCGTTGTCGAGCATGCGATGGCCAAGTTGCACCGCATCCTCGTGCTCCAGCTGCTTCAACTGGTGGCGGATCGCGGTACGCGCCTTGCTGGTGACGACGAATTCCAGCCACTGCGGCTTCGGCGTCGCCGACTTCGCGGTGATGATTTCCACGGTCTGGCCGCTGGCCAGCTTGGTGCGCAGCGGCACCAGCTTCTTGTCCACGCGCGAGGCCACCGCGTGGTTGCCGATGTCGGTGTGCACCGCATAGGCGAAATCCAGCGCGGTGGCGTTGCGCGGCAGCGACAGGATCTTGCCTTTCGGCGTGAACAGGTAAACCTCGTCGGGAAACAGGTCGACCTTGACGTTGTCGAGGAATTCCAGCGACGAGCCGGCGGCGCGCTGGTTCTCGATCAACTCGACGATCCAAGCGTGGGCGCGGCTCTGCGCACTGTTCGGGGCTTCGTTGCCGAACTTGTAGCTCCAGTGCGCGGCGACGCCGCGTTCGGCGACCAGATCCATTTCCCCGGTGCGGATCTGCACCTCGATCGGCGAGCCGTAGGGACCGAACAGCACGGTGTGCAGCGACTGGTAGCCGTTGGCCTTGGGAATGGCGATGAAGTCGCGGAAGCGCCCGTCCAGCGGCTTGTACACCGCGTGCACCGCGCCGAGCGCGTGGTAGCAATCGGCGACCGACTGCACCACCACGCGGAAGCCGAACACGTCCATCACCTGGTCGAAACTCTTGTTCTCCGCGCGCATCTTCGTGTAGATGCTCCATGGCGTCTTGATCCTGCTGACCAGACGATGGCCGATGCCCTCCTTGTGCAGGCGCTGCGACAGGTGCGCCTCGATCTGCGCCATCGCCTCGCGCCTCATCACCGGCTGACTGCGGATGTGCCGTTCGATGATCGCGTGGCGCGACGGATACATGGCGCGGAAACTCAGGTCCTGCAGTTCCGACTTGATCAGGTTCATGCCCAGGCGCTGGGCGATGGGTGCGTAGATGTCCAGCGTCTCGCGTGCGATGCGCTTGCGCGCCTCGGCGCCTTGCGCGCCCAGCGTGCGCATGTTGTGCAGGCGGTCTGCCAGCTTGATCATGATCACGCGCAGGTCGCGCGACATCGCCAGCAGCATCTTGCGGAAACTCTCCGCGGCCGCCTCCTGGCGATCGCGGAACTTCAGCTTGTCCAGCTTGGTGACGCCGTCGACCAGTTCGGCCACCGCTTCGCCGAACTCGGCGGCGATTTCGTCGCGGCCCAGCGGCGTGTCCTCGATGGTGTCGTGCAGGATCGCCGCGATCAGCGTTTCCGCGTCCAGGCCCATGTCGGCCAGCACCCCGGCCACCGCGACCGGATGGGTGATGTAGGGCTCGCCGGACTTGCGCATCTGCCCTTCGTGCGCGGCCGCGCCGACTTCCCAGGCGCGACGCAGCAGCGGCAGCTGTTCCTTCGGCAGATAGGACGCGGCCTGCAGCAGCTTGCGCACGTAATCCGGCGTATCGTCGCCATTGGACGGCTCGACGGCGGCTTTGGCTTTAGCTTTGGCGGTACGCGCGGGACTCATCCCCGAAGCCTATGCCAGCGGCGGGAATCCGGCAAATTCGGTCGTGTTTTCCGGCGTGGGAGCGACGTCAGTCGCGAATGTCGAAGCCGTGGACGCCGATATATTCGGAGTCCCGGTCGATGCAGCGAACGGGCATTTCCCTGGCTTCGGCATTCGTGACTGACGTCGCTCCCACGTCGAATACCGCCGCGAAACGCCAGCTCTGTCCGGGTCACAAAAAGCAAACGGCCCGCACGAGGCGGGCCGTCGCGGAAAACCGGCGGAAGACCGGAACTCAGTCGTCGCCCTTCGACATGTCGTCGTCGGCCACTACTTCGGCCGCGGCCCATTCCAGCGCCTCGCGCTCCTTGCGCTCGCGCTCGGCCTTGTCGACCTGGTCGATCAGGCTGTTGTCGATGCTGCGCGCGGCGATCTCGCGCAGCGCCAGCACGGTCGGCTTGTCGCCGGCTTCGCTGTTGTCGATGGTCGGCTCGACGCCGTTGGCCAGCTGGCGGGCGCGCTTGGCAGCCATCATGACCAGCTCGAAACGGTTGTCGACGACTTCCAGGCAATCTTCTACGGTGATGCGGGCCATGGGGGCTCCCGGCGACCCGGGGGCCGCGCGATCTAAAGAGTAAGGGGCGGCGATTCTATGGGCAATGTCGCCGGAACGCAACTCTTTTCTTGAAAATCAATCAGTTACCTGCAAAAACGGCTTTCGTGGGAGCGGCTTTGGCTGCGAACGCTTCTTGTCCGGACGGCAAAGGCATTCGCGCGCAAGCGCGCTCCCACAGCGTCGCAGATCGGTGAAGGCGCGCCGGGGGCGCGACCCCGGCCTACCGTTCAATCCGCCAACAGGGCCGAAATCAGCTTGCCGTGGCGGGCCACCTGGCGGTCGCGGCGCAGACGGCTGGCGGTGAAGATGGCGTGCATCTCGTCGACCGCGCGTTCGAACACGTCGTTGACGATCAGGTAGTCGAACTCGCCGTAGTGCGACATTTCCTCGCGCGCGGCGGCGAGGCGCTGCCGGATCACCGCTTCGCTGTCCTGCGCGCGCTTGCGCATGCGGTCCTCCAGCGCGGCGCGCGACGGCGGCAGGATGAACACGCTGACCGCATCCGGCACCTTGGCGCGCACCTGGCGCGCGCCCTGCCAGTCGATCTCCAGCAGTACGTCCTGGCCCGCATTCAGCTGCGGCTCCACCGACTGGCGGGCCGTGCCCTTCCAGTCGTTGTGGACCCTGGCGTGTTCGAAGAAGTCGCCGGCGTCGATCATGCGCTGGAATTCCTCCGCGCTGACGAAATTGTAGTGCTCGGCATGGCGTTCGCCCGGGCGGGGCAGGCGCGAGGTGAACGAGATCGACAGCGAGATCTGCGGGTCGCGCGCCAGCACCGCATTGACGATGCTGGACTTTCCGGCGCCCGAAGGCGCCGCGACGATGTACAGGGTGCCGCGCATGCTCATCCGTCCGCTTCCCTACTCGATGTTCTGCACTTGTTCGCGCACCTGGTCGATCAGCACCTTCAGTTCGACAGCGAGGTTGGTGGTGCGCACGTCGACCGACTTGGAGCCGAAGGTGTTGGCCTCGCGGTTGAATTCCTGCAACAGGAAATCGAGGCGGCGGCCGACCGGCTCGCGTTGCTGCAGCACGCGGCGGATTTCCTTGACGTGGCTGTCGAGGCGGTCGAGTTCCTCGTCCACGTCGAGCTTCTGCAGCCACAGCACCAGTTCCTGTTCCAGCCGGCCGGGATCGGCGGGCTGCGACAGGTCGGCCAGGCGCGTTTCCAGCTTCTGCCGCTGGCCGGCGCGGATCTGCGGC
>DASRYD010000326.1:0-2403 GCA_035653955.1 Pseudoxanthomonas sp. | reverse complement strand
CCGGCGTGCGCCTGTCGAAACCGCCGCGGGCTGGACGGAGCACGGCGGATTCGCCATCGACCGCGACGGCCACCGCGTTCGCTTCCGCGAGCGCATGCTCGACCTGACCCGATACGAATACGCGTTGCTGGCCGCGCTGCTGCAGCGTCCCGGCGCCATCCTCAGCCGTGCCCAGTTGATGGACCGCGGCTGGGACAGCGATGCCGACAGCGCCGACCGCACCGTCGATACCCATGTGAAGACCCTGCGCGCCAAGCTGCGCGCGGCCGGCGCCGACCCCGACCCGATCCGCACCCACCGCGGCATCGGCTATTCGCTGGAGATCTGAGCCACATGCGCTTGGGATTGCGCCTGCTGCTCGGCTTCTTCCTGATCGTCGGCCTGGCCGCGTTCTTCGTGATGCGGGTATTCGTCAACGAAGTGAAGCCGGGCGTGCGCCAGGCGATGGAATCGACCCTGGTCGATACCGCCAACGTGCTGGCGTCCATGGCGGCCGACGATCTGAAGCAGGGGCGCATCGCCAACGGGGACTTCGCACGGAACATCGCAGGGGCGAGGCAGCGCAAGCTGGGCGCGCATGTCTGGCAGTTCACCAAGCAACGCATCGACTATCGCATCACCATCGCCGATGCGCGCGGCATCGTCGTCTACGATTCCGGCGGCCGCGACCTGGGGCGCGACAACTCGCGCTGGAACGACGTCTACCTGACCCTGCGCGGCGAATACGGCGCGCGTTCCACGCCCGAAGCGCCCGGCGACGACAGCCGCACGGTGATGTACGTGGCCGCGCCCATCTACGATCCCGACGCGGAAGGCAGGCAACTGATCGGCGTGCTGACCGTGGCCCAGCCCAACCACGCTTTCGAACCCTTCATCGCCGCCAGCCAGCGCAACATCATGCTGCGCGGTGCGTGGCTGATCGGCCTGTCGGCGCTGATCGGCCTGGCGGTGACGGTGTGGCTGATGCGCCGGATCAACCGCCTGACGCGGTACGCGCGCGCGGTCAGCGCAGGCCAGCCCGCGCCGCCGCCGCCGCAGGGCAAGGACCAGCTCGGCGTACTCGGCGCGGCGCTGGAAACGATGCGGACCCAGCTGGAAGGCAAGGCCTACGTCGAACATTACGTGCAATCGCTGACCCACGAGATGAAAAGTCCGCTGGCGGCGATCCGTGGCGCGGCCGAGCTGCTGCAGGAACCGATGCCGGACGCCGAGCGCGCGCGTTTCGTCCGCAACATCCAGGCCCAGGAACAGCGCCTGACCGAAACCATCGACAAGCTGCTCGCGCTGGCCGAAGTGGAACGGCATGGCTGGCTGCAGAACCGGGAGCGGGTCGAATTGGCTCCGTTGCTCGCCAAGGCGGTCGAAGAGGGATCCCCGCCGTCGTCCGCGCGCGGGCTCCGGATCCATGCGCGTGCGGACGGCAGCCCTGCGGTGCAGGGCGATGCCTTCCTGCTGCGCCAGGCACTTTCGAACCTGCTGGACAATGCCATAGCGTTCTCGCCGCAGGGCGGAGAGATCGATTTGTCGGTGCAGGTCGAAGACGGCAAGGTGCGCATCGTCGTCGCAGATCGCGGCCCGGGCGTTCCCGACTACGCGCGGGACCGCATCTTCGAGCGCTTCTATTCGCTGGCCCGTCCGGATACGGGCCTGCGCAGTTCCGGCCTCGGCCTGCCGTTCGTGCGCGAGGTCGCGCGCCTGCACGGCGGTACGGTGGCGTTGCGCAACCGCGAAGCCGGCGGCGCCGAGGCGGTGCTGGAGCTGCCGGTGTCCTGAACCCTTCCCCGGTGGGAGAAAGGGAAAGTCGACTTCATCGCCGCTTCACATTCGCCGCAAACGTTCGCCACGTGCCGGGGCCACGCTGATCGCGTACCTCCTCAACGGAACGAGACGAATGAAATCCCTGAAGCTGCTGTTGCGGTTCATGGTCATCGGTGGGTTGATCCTTCTGCTGCTGGTGCCGCTATTGATGATCCGCGGCACCGTGCAGGACCGGCAGCGCTACCGCGACGAAGCGGTGCAGCGCGTTTCGCAAAGCATGGCGGGGCCGCAGCAGCTGGTCGGGCCGCTGCGCATCGTGCCGTGGAAAGAAACCCGCGAAGTCGCCGTGGAAGGCGATGCAGGCAAGTTCCGCACCGAAACCGTCGAAGGCTACGATTTCCAGACGCCGACAATATTGCGCGTGGACGGCCAGATGCGCCCGGACGCGCGGCGCATCGGCCTGTACGACGTGCGCGTGTTCGAATGGAAGGCGAAGTTGAAGGCCTCCTTCGGGCCGATGGCCCTCGAGCCGACGCCGAAGCGTGCTTACGGCCAGCCCTACATCGTCGTCGGCCTGGCCGATGTGCGCGGGCTGGTCGGCACGCCGCGCCTGCTGGCCGACGGCAAGCCGCTGGCGCTGGAATC
>DASRYD010000325.1:0-8026 GCA_035653955.1 Pseudoxanthomonas sp. | reverse complement strand
AACCTGTTCGGCGCCGTCACCCGCATCCGCCACTGCCTGGCGCAGGCGGTGCACCGCTTCTTCCACGAGCGCGAGTTCTACTGGATCAGCACGCCGATCATCACCACGTCCGATGCCGAGGGCGCCGGACAGATGTTCCGCGTGTCCACGCTGGACATGGCCAACCTGCCGCGCGACGGCAAGGGCAACGTGGACTTCAGCCGCGACTTCTTCGGCAAGGAGACCTTCCTGACCGTGTCCGGCCAGCTCAACGTCGAGGCCTATTGCCTCAGCCTGAGCACGGTCTACACCTTCGGCCCGACCTTCCGCGCCGAGAACAGCAACACCACGCGCCACCTGGCCGAGTTCTGGATGGTCGAGCCGGAGATCGCCTTCGCCGACCTGGCCGAGGACGCGCGCGTCGCCGAGGAATTCCTCAAGTACCTGTTCCGCGCGGTGCTGGACGAACGCGCCGACGACATGGCCTTCATCGCGGAGCGCGTGGACAAGAACGCCATCGCCAAGCTGGAGGCGTTCGTCAACGCGCCGTTCGAGCGGATCGAATACACCGATGCGGTGTCCTTGCTGCAGAAGTCGGGGCAGAAATTCGACTTCCCGGTCGAATGGGGCCTGGACCTGCAGACCGAACACGAGCGCTGGCTGACCGAGCAGCACGTCGGCCGCCCGGTGGTGGTGACCAACTATCCCGAGCACATCAAGGCCTTCTACATGCGCCTCAACGACGACGGCAAGACCGTCGCGGCGATGGACGTGCTGGCGCCGGGCATCGGCGAGATCATCGGCGGTTCGCAGCGCGAGGAACGCCTCGACGTGCTCGACTCGCGCATGGCCCAGTTCGGGCTGGATCCGGCGCACTACGGCTGGTACCGCGATTTCCGCCGCTACGGCACGATCCCGCACGCCGGCTTCGGCCTCGGCTTCGAGCGGCTGGTAGTGTACGTGTGCGGGCTGTCGAACATCCGCGACGCGATCCCCTACCCGCGCGCGCCGGGCAACGCGGAGTTCTGATGCGGACTTTCGCATGATCCTGTTCTTCGCCCTGTGCTTCGTCGGCGTCGCCATCGCGGGCTTCTGCGCCTTCGTGATCTTCTGGCCGCTGACCCTGGTGCACGTGCGCGACCGGCACGAAGCGGTCGCCGCGCGACTCGGTAGCGGCGCGTTCCTCAAGCCGGAAGCGCTGGGCTGGCTGCTGAGCCGCCGCTACCGGCAGACCGGCGACGCTTCGCTGACCGGGCTGGCCACGCCGGCGCTGGTGTCGCTGTGGACGATTTTCGGCGCATTGGCGATGGCGGGTCTGTTGTGGCTATTTTCGATGGTGACGGCATGAGCGACGACGAAGGCGGCTTCGAGCAATGGTGGCTGGCCAGCCTCGGCCGCACGCTGGTATGGGCGCGGCTGCGGGTGCTCGAGGCAGGCACCGCCGAGGTGTTCGACAGCGACGGCCGCACCCAGGCCTATCCGAGCGAGGACGACGCGCGCTCTGCCTTGCTCGATGCCGAATTCGTCGCCTTCGACGGGCTGGACGAAGACGATGCGCTGGCGCGCGGATTCGTCCTCGGGGGATTGACGCCCCCGCGTGCCGACGACGACGAATCGCTGCGCGCGCAGATGGTGCAGCAACTGCCGTCGCGGCACTGAGGCCGGCCATGTACCTGCCGCGCGCCTTTGCCGCACGCATTTCAACAGCCGAAGGCTGGTCAACCGACCTGGACGCGCTGGACCGGCTCGCCGCCGCCGACAGTTTCATCACCCTGCTGACCGTACGCGACGGCTCGCCGTCGTTGAGCCACTTGCCGGTGCTGTACCGGCGCGATGGCGAGCGCGTCGAGCTGATCGGCCACTGGGCCCGGCCCAATCCGCAGGCCGGCCACGATGGCGCGGCGCTGGCGGTTTTCCACGGTCCGCATGCGTACGTGTCGCCAAGCTGGTATCCCGACAAGGAAGCCGCAGCGCGGGTGCCGACCTGGAACTACGCCGTGGCCCATCTGCACGGGATGTTGCACAGCTTCGACGACGAATCGGCGCTGATCGAGGTCGTCGATGGTTTGAGCAGCTTTCACGAAACAGCCGTCGGCAGCGATTGGCGTTTCGAACCCGAACGCGACGACCATCGCCGGCAGTTGCGCGGCATCGTCGGCTTCCGCTTCGTCGCCGAGCGCATCGAACTCAAGTCCAAGCTCAGCCAGAACCATCCGATGGCGAACCGCGAAGCGGTTTCCGCGCAATTGCAGGCGCAATCGCGCGAAGCCAGCAAGGCCGTCGCCGGACTGATGCGCGAGCGCATGTCGCACGAACCGAGCGGAGATTGACGTGGACCTGAACCTCGCCGGCAAACACGCACTGGTCTGCGGCGCCTCGGCCGGCATCGGACGCGCCGCCGCGCGGGAGCTCGCCCTGTTCGGCGCCTGCGTCACCGTGCTGGCGCGCGGCGCCGACAAGCTGGAACAGGTCGCGGCGGAACTGCCGCTGGTCGCCGAAGGCCAACGCCATGGATTCATCGCGGCCGACGTATCCGATGCGGAAGGCCTGCGCTGGAAAGTCCAGGCGCTGGCCGCGGAACGCCCGCCGCATATCCTGATCAACAATACCGGCGGTCCGCCGGGAGGGCGCGCGATCGATGCCGATGCGGAAGCCTACCTCGATGCCTTCCGCCGCCATCTGCTGGCGAACCAGACCCTGGTCAATGCCGTGCTGCCGGGTATGCAGGCCGCGCATTGGGGGCGCATCGTCAATGTGATTTCGACCTCGGTGAAGGAACCCATCGCCAACCTCGGCGTCTCCAACACCGTGCGCGGCGCAGTGGCCAGCTGGGCGAAAACGCTGTCCCGCGAACTGGGTCCGTCCGGGATCACCGTCAACAACGTGCTGCCGGGCTACACGCGCACGCAACGGCTGGAACAGATCCTCGACGATCGCGTCGCCGCGACCGGCCGGACCCGCGAACAGATCGGCGAAACCATGCTGGCCTCGGTTCCGGTCGGACGTTTCGCCGAAGCCGCCGAAATCGCCGCCGTCATCGCCTTCCTCGCCAGCCCCGCCGCGGCCTACGTCAATGGTGTCAGCCTGGCCGTCGATGGCGGGCGGATGCAGTCGATCTGACTGCCTCTCCTTCTCCCATCGGGAGAAGGTGCCCCGAAGGGGCGGATGAGGGCTGGAGAATGATGCGGTAGGAATCTTCCCTAATCTGGAAGGTTCCCGCCCTCATCCGACGCTACGCGCCACCTTCTCCCGGGGGGAGAAGGAAAGCCTTAGACTTCCGTGCATGCGCCAACTGACCCACTGGATAAACGGCGAATCCCGGCCTGCGCATGGCGGCGCATGGATGGATGTATTCGCTCCTGCGACCCGTCAGGTCCACGCCCGCGCCGCTGATGGCGATGCGCACGATGTCGAAGCCGCGGTCGAAGCCGCGGCCGCAGCTTTCCAAACATGGTCATCGCTGCGCAACTCGGAGCGCGCGGCCTGGCTGGAGAAGCTGGCCGCCGCGCTGGAAGCGCGCATCGACGACTTCGCCCGCGCCGAATCGCTCGATGGCGGAAAACCCGTCCGGCTGGCGCGCGAAGTGGAAATCCCGCGTGCGGTCGCCAACCTGCGCTTCTTCGCCCAGGCGGCCGTGCAGTTCTCCAGCGAATCGCACCACGGCGAAGCCGGGCTGAACTACACCCTGCGCCAGCCGCTGGGCGTGGTCGCCTGCATCAGTCCGTGGAACTTGCCGCTGTACCTGTTCACCTGGAAGCTCGCGCCGGCCTTGGCCGCCGGCAACACCGTGGTCGCCAAGCCTTCGGAAGTGACGCCGCTGACCGCGACATTGCTGGGCGAGTTGTGCGGCGAGATCGGTTTCCCGCGTGGGGTTCTGAACATCATCCACGGCACCGGCCCGAACGTGGGCGAACCTCTGGTCGCCCATCCGGGCGTCAAGGCCGTGTCGTTCACCGGCAGCACTCGCGTCGGCCAGCGCATCGCTGCCCTCGCCGGCCCGCAATTGAAGAAGGTTTCGCTGGAACTGGGCGGCAAGAACCCGACCCTGGTGTTCGCCGACAGCGACTGGCGCGCGAACCTGGACACCCTGGTGCGTTCGGCTTTCCAGAACTCCGGGCAGATCTGCCTGTGCGGTTCGCGCATCCTGGTCGAGCGCGCCATCTACGACGAGTTCCGCGATGCCTTCGTCGAGCGCACGAAGGCCTTGCGCCTCGGCGATCCGGCGGAGGCGGCGACCGACCTCGGCCCGCTGGTTTCGCAAACGCATTTCGACAAAGTGACCGCTTGCATCGAGCGGGCGCGCGACGAAGGGGGGCGTTTCCTGCTCGGCGGCGGGACTTCGTCCGTCGGCGGCTGGTATGTGGAACCGGCGCTGGTCGAAGGCCTCGGTCCCGACGCGGCGACCAACCGCGAGGAAATCTTCGGCCCGGTCGCAACGCTGCAGGCGTTCGCTGGCGACGACGAGGCGCTGGCGCTGGCCAACGCCTCCGATTACGGACTGGCCGCGTCGGTATGGACGCGGGATCTGCAACGCGCGCATCGCGTCGCTGCCCGGCTTCGCATCGGCATCGTCTGGATCAATGCCTGGCTGATGCGCGACCTGCGCACGCCGTTCGGCGGCGTGGGCCAGTCCGGCCTCGGCCGCGAAGGCGGCGCGGAAGCGATGCGTTTCTTCACCGAAGCGAAAAACGTTTGTCTGTCTCTGGGATAATCCGCGCATGACCGAACTCGACGACTTGCTGCAGAACAACCGCGAATGGGCCGAGCGTATCCGCCGCGAAGATCCCGGTTTCTTCAAGCGCCTTTCCCAGCAGCAATCGCCCAAGTACCTGTGGATCGGCTGCTCCGATTCGCGCGTGCCGGCCAACCAGATTCTCGGCCTCGATCCGGGCGAGGTGTTCGTCCACCGCAACATCGCCAACGTGATGTCGCACGGCGACCTCAACGCGCTGTCGGTGATCCAGTTCGCCGTGGACATCCTCAAGGTCGAGCACATCCTGCTTGTCGGCCACTACGGCTGCGGTGGCGTGCACGCGGCCCTGACCGGCGCGCGGGTCGGCCTGGCCGACAACTGGCTGCGTCACGTCGGCGACGTGGCGACCAAGCATGCCGCATTGCTGGAGCAGGTCGAAACCGAATCGCTGCGCCATGCCCGCCTGTGCGAACTGAACGTGATCGAACAGGTGTTCAACGTCTGCCAGACCACGGTGGTCGAAGACGCGTGGGCGCGGGGCCAGCCGCTGGCCGTGCATGGCTGGGTCTACAGCCTGTTCGACGGCCGCGTGCGCGAGCTCGGCATGGACGTGGATGGGCCGGGCAAGCTGCACGCCACCTACCGTTCCGCGCTGGCCGACGTACCGGTGAAGGGCAAGCGCGATGAATGACGGCGTGCACGCCAGTGCCGCACCCGCGCCGGTCGGGCATTACCCGCATGCCCGCCGCGTCGGCGACTTGCTGTTCCTGTCGGGCATCGGTCCGCGCGATCCGGCGACGAATGCAATCCCCGCCGGTATCGAGGCGCAGACGCGCGCCGTGTTCGCCAACGTCCGCACCGTGCTCGACGCCAGCGGCGCGCGGTGGCAAGACCTGGTCGATGTGACCGTGTACCTGACCGACATGGCCGGCGATTTCAAGGCTTACAACGCGGTCTGGGCCGAGTTCTTTCCCGATCCGTCGACGGCCCCATGCCGCACGACGCTGGGAATCACGGCGTTGCCGACGCCGATTTCGATAGAACTGAAATGCGTCGCCGTCGCCAAGGAGTGAAGCCATGCTTCCGAACCCGATCAACCTCCAAGCCTGGATCGACGATCACCGCCACCTGCTGAAGCCGCCTGTCGGCAACAAATGCATCGTCGACGACCAGTACATCGTGATGATCGTGGGCGGCCCCAATGCGCGCACCGATTACCACTACGAGGATGGCCCGGAGTGGTTCTATCAGCTGGAAGGCGAAATGGTCCTGCGCATCCAGGAGAACGGCGCCGCGCGCGACATTCCGATCCGCGCCGGCAACATGTTCTACCTGCCGCCGCACGTGCCGCATTCGCCGCAACGCATGCCCGGCAGCATCGGCCTGGTGATCGAACGCAAGCGCCTGCCGCACGAGGACGACGCGCTGATGTGGTTCTGCGTGAACTGCAACCACAAGCTGTACGAGGAGTTCTTCCACCTGGTCGACATCGAACAGGACTTCTTCCGCGTATTCGAGAAGTTCTACCGCGACGACAGTCTGCGTACCTGCGCGCAATGCGGTACGTTGAACCCGCGCCCATCGCGCTACGAGATGGACGCGCAATCGCAGGCGGACATCACCTGAGCCGCCACGCATGCTGAAGATCGACACCCACGCCCATTACTTGCCGCGCGATTGGCCCGACCTGGCGCGCAAGTACGGCGACGAGCGCTTCCCGGTGATCCATCACGGCGACGATGGCCGCGCGCGCATCTACAAGGACGGCAAGTTCTTCCGTGAGATCTGGCCGAAGACCTGGGACCCGCAGGTGCGCATCGCCGACTACGCGCGCTTCGGTGTGCAGGTGCAGGTGATCAGCACGGTCCCGGTGATGTTCAGCTACTGGGCCAAGCCCAACCAGGCGCTGGAACTGCATGCGGCGCTGAACGATCACATGGCCGAGGCCTGCCGCGAATACCCGCGCAATTACGCCGGCATCGGCACGGTGCCGCTGCAGTCGCCGCGGCTGGCGGTGCAGGAACTGGAACGCTGCATGGACCAGCTCGGCCTGCAGGGCGTGCAGATCGGCTCGCATATCGGCGCCTGGAACCTGGATGCGCCCGAACTGTTCGAGTTCTTCGAAGCCGCCAGCGACCTCGGCGCCGCGATCCTGGTCCATCCGTGGGACATGATGGGCGCCGAAAGCATGCCCAAGTACTGGCTGCCTTGGCTGGTCGGCATGCCCGCCGAGCAATCCCGCGCCGCATGCTGCCTGGTCTTCGGCGGCGTGCTCGAACGCCTGCCGAAGCTGAAGATCTGCCTGGCCCATGGCGGCGGCAGCTTCCCCTACACCATCGGCCGCATCGAACACGGCTTCAACATGCGCCCGGACCTGGTCGCGACCGACAATCCCGGCAATCCGCGCGATTATCTGAAGCGTCTGTACTTCGATTCCTGGGTCGCCGACCCGCGTGCGCTGCGTTACCTGCTGGATACCGCCGGCGTGGACAGGGTGATGCTGGGCACCGACTATCCGTTTCCGCTGGGCGAACAGGAGCCCGGTGCGGCCATCGCTGCGTTGGGGCTGAAGGAAGTCGAGCAAGCTCGGCTCTACAACGGCACCGCGCTGGAATGGCTGGGCCTGTCCGCGTCCCGCTTTCTGTAGGAGCGCACTTCGGTGCGCGACGGTGATCCTCGAAAAAGGCCTGTCGCGTACCCGGGGGCGCTCCTACAATGCTTGGCATGACCGACCCGCTTTCGCGCGAGCACGCCCTCGCCCTCGATGCCGCCGATCCGCTGCGGCGCTTCCGCGACGAATTCCTGATCCCGCGCCATGGCGATGGCGAGCAGACCTACTTCGTCGGCAATTCGTTGGGTCTGCAGCCGCGCGGCGCGCGCGCGCGCGTTGAGGAAGTGCTGGACAAGTGGGCGAACGAAGCGGTCGAAGGCCACTTCACCGGCGCTGCGCAGTGGATGGACTACCACATGCTGGCGCGCGAGCCGCTGGCGCGCGTGGTTGGTGCGCAGCCGGCCGAAGTGGTGGCGATGAATTCGCTGACCGCGAACCTGCATCTGATGCTGGTCAGTTTCTATCGCCCCACCCGCCAACGCCCGGCGATCCTGATGGAAGCCGGTGCGTTTCCATCCGATCGCCATGCCCTGGAATCGCAGGTGCGTTTTCACGGCTTCGATCCCGCCACCGACCTGATCGAACTGGAACCGGACGAGGATGGTTTGTTTTCGATGGAAGCGCTCGAGCGCGCGATCGCCGCGCACGGCCATCGCCTCGCGCTGGTGCTGTGGCCCGGCGTGCAGTACCGCACCGGCCAGGCCTTCGACCTGGCCGAAATCGCGCGCCTCGGCCACGCTCAG
>DASRYD010000324.1:0-2513 GCA_035653955.1 Pseudoxanthomonas sp. | reverse complement strand
GCGCGGCCTGCGCGTGCTGTGCATGGACAACGACAGCGAGATCCTCGACGGCATGCGCGCCCTGCTCGGCCGCTGGCAGGCCGAGGTGATCGTGGCCACCACGGTAGACGAGGCCCTGCAGAAGATCGGCGAACGGCCGGCGGTGATGCTGGTCGATTACCACCTGCACGACCGCCTCGACGGCCTGGATGCGCTCGATGCGTTGCGCGCGGCCAGCGACATGCCGATCGCAGGCGCGCTGTTGACCGCCGATGGACGCGACGAGTTGAAGCGAGAAGCGCGCGAGCGGGGCTATCGTTTGCTGACCAAGCCGGTGAAGCCGGCGTCGCTGCGCGCGTTCCTGACCGCGCAGCTGCAAGCCGTCGCGCCTAGCGAACCTTAGTGCCGGGGCATGGGTTCGTGCCGGCTCGCCGGGATGCGCGAGCGCGCCGCGCGCGATCTAGACGGAGCCGATGGCAACAGCCGCCAGGCAAGCGAAACCGAGCAGGAACGGGGCGGCACGCCGCCATGTCCTCGCGCTCCGGCTTGCGGCCAGGGCATAGCCGGATACAGGCACCAGCACCAACAGGCCGACCAGCGCCGCGACAAGCGTCCATGAAGCCGCCTGCCAGACAAGCGGGTTGGCCGGAAAGGCGGAGAGCACGGAAACGGCAACCGCCGAGACGCCAACCGCCACCAGAATGAGCGAGCTGGCCGATACGAATTTGCGCAATATTGCCATTGATGCCCAACGCCCGAAGCTGTCGTCCGACGAAGCGGATCCATCCCGAATTATCGGGCGCCGCCACCGGCGCAGCAAACCTAATCCCAGCGGGTGGCGTTCTTGGGAAAACCCGGGCGCTGGACACGGACGACGCAGAAGCGCTGTCCTGTCGGCGCCTGCATCACGACCCAGCGTTCCAGCCGGTCGACCACCTGGGCACCCAAGGCTTCCAGACGGGAAATCTCGGCGGGAATGTCGTCCGTTTCGATGTCGATATGGACCCGGCTTTCGTGTTCGACGCGCTGGATCTGCACGATCGGTTCGTCCGGAGGCGTCTCCAGCATCACGTAGTTGCCGCGGGTTCCAGGATGGCCGGGATCCACCGCGCGGCCGAGCGCTGCGGCCCAGAATTCGGCGGCCCGACCGATGTCCGCGACGCGGCAATCGATCAGTAGTGCGCACAGGCGGGAATGGTGCATGGGACCTCCGTCGGTTGCCGGATCAATGCGACACGCGCTTCACGCGCCATGCCTTGGATGATTGCTTACGATGGGTTCTTGCGTGTCGGCAGCGCGTGATCATCCGGTCATGCATCCGGATCGATGTCGAAATGCATCACATCCTCGCGAACGCCCAGTTTCGTGTACAGCGCGATGGCCGGGTCGTCGCCGTAATCGGCCTGCACGTAGATCACGTAGGCCCCGACTTCCCTCGCCAGGCGCTTCAGCAATCCGATCAGTCCGGTGGCGATGCCGCGGCGCCGATGCGTACCCGCCACCGCCAGGTCGTATATGTAGACCTCGCTCCGCGCCTGCTCGAATTTCGGCAGGACGTACGCGGCAAGGCCGCCGACGGCCAGACCGCCATCGAACGCGCCCAGCGCGATGAAGTGCGGATTGTCCAGCAGCCGGCCGAGGTAGTCCGCATCGGGTTGCGCATGCGAAAAGGTCGGCACCTCGCCGAATTCGCGGCCGAACATGTCCAGCACGCCGCGCATCGGCGCCACGTCCCGTGAATCCAGCCTGCGGATCGCGATGCCATCCATGCCGCGATCACGCCGCCGGCTTGAAGCGCAACCGTGCGACGGTGCCGCCATCGGGGTCGGCATCGAGGTCCAGTTGCCAGCCCAGGTGCTCGCACAGGCGCGCGATCAGGTCGAGGCCGATGCCGCCACCGTCGCGGCTTTCCCCGCGTGCCAGCCGCGCGTAGATCTGCGCGACCTCCTCCGGGCTCATGCCGTGGCCGGGATCGACAATGGTCACGCTGGCATCCGCATCGAGCCGGATGCGGATCGCCCCACGGTCGCTGTGCTCGATGGCATTGCGCAGCAGATTGCCGATCGCCGCCTGCACGATGCCCAGCGGCGCGGCGATCTCGCATTCGGCCAGCGCTTCGACGCGCAATTCCAGTTGCTTGTCGCGGGTCAGGTAGCGGTGGTTTTCGACGATCTCCGGCAGCAGCTCGTGCAAGGCGACGCGGTCGGCGGCGGCGGCCAGCCGTTTCGGTTCCTTGGCCAGCACCATAAGCAACGCGATCAATTGTTCGACGTGCTGCGTACCGCGCAGCACGCGCTGCAACTGTTCGCGAGTGGTCGGCTTCAGGCCTTCCTGCTGCACGGCCAGCTGCGCGGCGCCGGCGATCGCGGCGATGGGCGTGCGCAGTTCGTGGCTGGCGGTATCGACGAAGGCGCGCTCGCGCTCGACGAAGCGCTCGTTGCGCTGCAGGTAGCCGTTGAAGGCGTCGGCGATGACCTGCAGCTCCTGGCTGTCGTTGGGGCCGGTCTCGAGGCGCTGGCGGACGCGCAGATCGG
>DASRYD010000323.1:0-2397 GCA_035653955.1 Pseudoxanthomonas sp. | reverse complement strand
AGCTGGCCGACAGCGCCGGCCTCGCCACCGGCGTGGTCACTACCACGCGCCTGACCCACGCCACGCCCGCGGCCACCTACGCGCACGTGCCCGACCGCAACTGGGAAAACGACACCGACCTGCCGGACAACGCCAAGGCCGCCGGCTGCAAGGACATCGCCCAGCAGCTGATGGCGCCGCGTTTCGGCCGTGGCCCGATCGTGGCGATGGGCGGCGGCCGCGGCGAGTTCACCACCGTCGAAGAACACGATCCGGAACTCGACGACAAAGTCGGCCAGCGCCTCGACGGCCGCGACCTGGTCGCCGAGTGGAAGGCCGCGCATCCGCAAGGCGTCTATGTGTGGAACGCGAAACAGTTGCAGGACGCCCAGGACGCGCCGGCGCTGCTGGGCCTGTTCGAGTACGACCACATGCATTACGAACACGACCGGCCGAAAGACAAGGGCGGCGAGCCGAGCCTCGCCGACATGACCCGCGCCGCGATCCGCACGCTGTCGAAACAACCGAATGGTTACGTGCTGATGGTCGAAGGCGGACGCATCGACCACGCCAGCCATTCGGGCAATGCCTATCGCGCGCTGACCGACGCCGTCGCGCTGTCGGAAGCGGTGCAGGCCGCGGCCGACGCGACTTCGGCCGACGACACGCTGATCATCGTCACCGCCGACCATTCGCACACGCTGGGCTTCGTCGGTTATCCGACGCGCGGCAATCCCATCCTCGGCAAGGTGCGCGGCAGCAGCGGCGAAGACGCCAGCGCCGGTTACGCCACCGATGGACTCGGCCTGCCCTACACCACGCTCAATTACATGAACGGCCCCGGCTATGCCGGCGCCAGCAACGAACAACCGGCCGGCCCGAAGAAATTCGACCACTCGCCGAGCAGCTTCGATGCGTTCGACGGCCGTCCCGACTTGAACCACGTCGACACCGAGGACCCGGACTACATGCAGGAAGCGCTGTTTCCGGCCAAGGCCGAAACCCACGGCGGCGACGACGTCGGCATCTGGGCGCGCGGCCCCGGCAGCGACGCGGTGCGCGGTACGGTCGAGCAGAACACCATCTTCCACTTCATCGTGCAGTCCACGCCGAAGCTGCGCGAACGCCTGTGCGCGGCGAAAACCTGCAATGCCGACGGCGTGCCGGTGGAGTTGCCGAAGCCGGGGGATTTCGAGAAGAAGTGATCCCCGCGGAAGGAACGGTTTCGGCCGGACTTCGCCGAAACCGCCGCATGTCCGGGGATGATGGCGCCGCCCTTACCAGGCGACACGCAGGCCCAGGCTGCCTTCCACGGTTTCGCGATCCAGACCTTCATCGCCGGTATCGGAGGTGTAGTCGGCGGTGATGTAGAGGCTGGTGTGCGCATTGAATTTCGCCACTAGGCCGCCGCCGAACTCGATCGCGTTGTATTCCTGCCGGGTGACGATGCGATCGGCGCCGAAGCGCACTTCGTCCTGGCCGCCGAAGCCGCGCCAGTAGTTGAGCTTCAGATAAGGCTGCCATAGCCCATGCGCCGTGGCGAAGTCGGCGGAGAGCCGCACGCCGACGCGCCCGGTAATCGCGTCGTCCGAATCGAAGGCAATGCTGGCGAAGGCGTCGCGCCGCTCATCGAAGGACACGCGCTGCCAGACGAGCTGCACCTGCGGCTCCAGCGCCCAGCGGCCACCATCGCGCCAGTGCACGGGGCGGCCGATTTCGAACGACGCGGCGAGGCCGTCGCCGTTCAGGTCGATGCCCAGCCCGCGCGAGGACGTCGACTTGCCGTCGTAGCGGCTGCCCAGCAATACGGCATCCAGATAGCCTCCGTGTTCGCCGATGCGCGACCAGTACAGGCCCAGATGATCGTCGTCGAGTTCGGTTTCGCCGACGGTGAGGTTGTTCCAGCCCAAGGCGAAACCGCGTACATCGCCATCGGCACGGGTGCGACCGAGGAACAGGCCGAAGTGATCGCGCCGGCCAGCGTCTTCCCCGCGTGCGTAGATGTCCACGCCGGCCTGCAGTCCGGTGATGGAACCATCGAAGACAGGAGCGACGGTGCCGCGCCAGTGCTGTTCGGTGTTCTGGCCGATCACGCGACCCCATGCCGCGCGCACGGCTCCATCGCCCTGCAGCAACGCCTGTTCGCCCTGGCGTTCGTGGAAGGTGCCCAGGCTGGCGAGCGACAGTTGGTGCACGACCGGTGGCACCACCGCATAGGTCGGCGTCTCGACGCGATAGAGCGGAATCACGCCCTGCTCGTCGGGCTTCGCCGCAATGGCACCGGGTGTAGGCGGCGGCGGTTGCACGGGAGGCGGTGGCGCCGGCGGATTGGGGATTTCCGGCGTTGGCGTCGGAGGAGGCGTCGGGGGCGTCGGCACCGGCGCCGGATTCGTGGGCACCGGGGGTTCTGGCGGCGGC
>DASRYD010000322.1:0-4718 GCA_035653955.1 Pseudoxanthomonas sp. | reverse complement strand
TCTGCTGTTCGAGCGGCTGCATCGGCGGGCGGCAGGGAGCGGCTGTGTCGCCGCGCAGCCTGAACCCGCCCGGCGACAGCCCGGTTGCGGTTTTGCGGCAGCGACGTGACAGCGCCAGCGATCCGCCTTTGGTGTTGCTTCTTGCTTCCCCGCGCCCCGTCCGCAGCGGCGGAGACGGTGGGTAAACCCCCGCAGGGGGCGGCGCACAGGGATGTGCGCCGTTTTCGGAGCTGCAGGATGCAGCTTCCGAAAATTCCCGCCGGCTCCGCGAACCCTTCGCGTAGCGAAGGGCGCGTAGGCAGGGTGTGTTTTCTTTGGTTGCACAAGCAAAGAAAGTAACTCGCGCGCCAGCGCGAAATGCTTTTGCAAGGATCTTAGAAGCAAAAGCAGCCGAGCTTGCTCGGCTCTACCTGCTGCACTCGACGAGATATCGGAGCGGAAGCGAAGTCGGCTCCGGGTCACCCCCACCCCAGCCCTCCCCCGTCAACGGGGAAGGGGCGAAGCCCTCTACCCTTAGGTTCCAGCCTGGCCTTCCGGAAGACCCTGCTTAACCCCCATGCAATCCTGAACAAGGCACAATGCACCCCTGTGCGCATCCGTGTATCATGCGCGCCCATCTTTTCATCCGCATAAAGGGATATAAGCCTGATGTCCAGCTACCTGTTCACTTCCGAATCGGTCTCCGAAGGCCATCCGGACAAGATCGCCGACCAGATTTCGGATGCGGTGCTCGACGCCATCCTCGCGCAGGACAAGCGCGCGCGCGTGGCCTGCGAAACGCTGGTCAAGACCGGCGCGGCGATCGTCGCCGGCGAGGTCACCACCACCGCGTGGGTCGACATCGAAGCGCTGGCGCGCAAGGTGATCAACGGCATCGGCTACGACAATTCCAACGTCGGCTTCGACGGCCACACCTGCGCCATCATCAACATGCTCGGCAAGCAGTCCCCGGACATCAACCAGGGCGTGGACCGCAAGAAGCCCGAGGAACAGGGCGCCGGCGACCAGGGCCTGATGTTCGGCTACGCCTGCAACGAGGCGCCGGAATTCATGCCCGCACCGCTGTACTACAGCCATCGCCTGGTCGAACAGCAGGCCAAGGTGCGCAAGAACGGCAAGCTCAAGTGGCTGCGCCCCGACGCGAAGTCGCAGGTCACCCTGCGCTACGACGGCCACGACATCGTCGGCCTCGACGCCGTGGTCCTGTCGACCCAGCACGACCCGGACATCAAGCAGAAGGACCTGATCGAAGCCGTGCGCGCCGAGATCCTGGTGCCGGTGCTGCCGAAGAAGTGGCTGGAAGCGCTGCCGAAGAACAAGGTGCACATCAACCCGACCGGCAAGTTCGTGATCGGCGGCCCGGTCGGCGACTGCGGCCTGACCGGCCGCAAGATCATCGTCGACAGCTACGGCGGCATGGCCCGCCACGGCGGCGGCGCGTTCTCCGGCAAGGATCCCTCCAAGGTCGACCGTTCGGCCGCCTACGCCGCGCGCTACGTGGCCAAGAACATCGTCGCTGCGGGCCTGGCCGACAAGTGCGAAGTGCAGGTGTCCTACGCCATCGGCGTGGCCGAGCCGACCTCGATCTCGGTCACCACCTTCGGCACCGGCAAGGTCGGCGACGACACCATCGAGAAGCTGATCCGCAAGCACTTCGACCTGCGCCCGTACGGGATCACCAGGATGCTCGATCTGGAGCATCCGATCTACCAGGCCACCGCCAGCTACGGCCACTTCGGCCGCAAGCCGAAGGAAATCGCCTACGTCGACGGCGCCGGCAAGAAACACACCGCCACCGCGTTCTCGTGGGAAAAGACCGACAAGGCCGACGAGCTGCGCAAGGCCGCGAAGCTGAAATAAGCCTTCGCTGCAAGAAGTACCCGGACGGGCCGCGAAAGCGGCCCGTTTTCATTACCCGTAAAATGGCCGCATGTCCCTACTGCAACTCCAGCGCGTCGACTTCAGCGTCGGCGGCCCGCTGCTGCTCGAACACGTCGACCTGTCCATCGAAGCCGGCGAGCGCATCTGCATCGTCGGCCGCAACGGCGCGGGCAAGTCCACGCTGATGCGGCTGATCGCCGGCGAATTGAAGCCGGACGACGGCGAAATCCGCGTGCAAGGCGGCGTCGTGGTCGCGCGCATGGCCCAGGAAGTGCCGAACGACACGGACGGCAGCGTGTTCGATGTGGTCGCGCAAGGCCTGGGCGAGCTGGGCACGCTGCTGGCCCGCTTCCACCATGCCGTGCACGACGGCGACATGGCCGCGATGGGCGCCGCGCAAACCCGCATCGACGCGGAAAAC
The DNA here is from genome assembly GCA_035653955.1 of Pseudoxanthomonas sp. Taxonomy (GTDB): domain Bacteria; phylum Pseudomonadota; class Gammaproteobacteria; order Xanthomonadales; family Xanthomonadaceae; genus Pseudoxanthomonas_A. The sequence continues at coordinate 2,416 of DASRYD010000322.1, read as the reverse complement.
GGCTGGGACCTCGACCGCCGCGTGCAGGCCACGCTGGACCGGCTGGAACTGGACGGCGACCGCGATTTCGCCGCGCTGTCCGGTGGAATGAAACGGCGCGTGCTGCTGGCCCAGGCGCTGGTGCGCCAGCCCGACATCCTGTTGCTTGACGAGCCGACCAACCACCTCGACATCGAAGCCATCGGCTGGCTGGAAGGCTTCCTCAGGTCGTTCGCCGGCAGCCTGGTCTTCGTCACCCACGACCGCAGCTTCCTGCGCGCCCTGGCCACGCGCATCGTCGAGATCGACCGCGGCCAGCTGACCAGTTGGCCCGGCGACTACGACAACTACCTGCGCCGGCGCGAAGAGCGCCTGCACGCCGAAGCGCAGGAGAACGCCCGCTTCGACAAACTGCTGGCGCAGGAAGAAGTATGGATACGCCAGGGCATCAAGGCCCGCCGCACCCGCAACGAAGGCCGGGTCACCGCACTGAAGGCGATGCGCCGCGAGCGAGCGCAACGCCGCGAACTGGCCGGCAACGTGAAGATGGAATCCGCCGCCGCCCAGGCTTCGGGGCGCAAGGTGATCGAGGCCCGGGACGTGACCCAGGCCTACGGCGGGCGCACCTTGCTCGACCGCGTCTCGACCACGGTCATGCGCGGCGATCGCATCGGCATCATCGGCCCGAACGGCGCGGGCAAGTCGACGCTGCTGAAGATATTGCTGGGCGAACTGCAGCCGCAGCAAGGCGAAGTGAAGCTCGGCACCGGCCTGCAGATCGCGTATTTCGATCAGCACCGCAGCCAGCTGGACGAAACCCGCAACGCGCTGGAGAACGTCGCCGGCGGCCGCGACTTCGTCGAGATCAATGGCAGCCGCAAGCACGTGATCGGCTACCTGCAGGACTTTCTATTCTCGCCCGAACGCGCCCGCGCGCCGATCACCCGCTTGTCCGGCGGCGAACGCAACCGCTTGCTGCTGGCGCGCTTGTTCGCGCAGCCGTCCAACCTGCTGGTGATGGACGAACCGACCAACGACCTGGACGTGGAAACCCTGGAACTGCTGGAAGAGCTGCTGCTCGACTACAAGGGCACGCTGCTGCTGGTCAGCCACGACCGCGATTTCCTCGACAACGTCGTCACCAGCACGCTGGTGCTGGAAGGCGACGGCCGGCTCGGCGAGTACGTCGGCGGCTATTCCGACTGGTTGCGGCAGCGCCCTGCCCCGCGATCGGACAAACCAGCGACGACTCCGGCGAAGCCTGTCGCTACCCCACCCGCAGCCGCGATCGAACCCGCATCGGCCAAACGCAAGCTCAGCTACAAGGACGCGCGCGAACTCGAACAACTGCCGGCCCGGATCGAATCCCTGGAAACCGAAATCGCCGCGCGCGGCGAGGCGATGAACGAGCCGGAGTTCTTCCAGCAGGACAGCGCGGCGATCATGCGCGCGAACGAAGCGCTGGCCGCATTGCAGGCCGAGCTCGATGCGGCCTATGCGCGATGGAGCGAGCTGGACAGCTGACTAACTCCCTCCCATCCGAATGGAGGGGAGGGTTGGGGAGGGGTGTTCCCGCAGAAAAAACACCGATCCCGACCTCACCCCCTCCCAACCTCCCCCTGCATTCGCAGGGGAGGGGCAAGAGCATCATCCTGTATTCTGCACGCCCTGCGAGACGCCGTTGACGCTGGCGACCAGCGCGCGTAGCAGATCTTCGTCCTCGCGTCCGCTTTCGCGCCAGCGCTTCAGCAGGTCGGCCTGGATCACGCTGATCGGATCGACATAGGGATTGCGCAGGCGGATCGACAGCGCCAGGCGCTGGTCGTTCTGCAGCAGCCAGTCGTTGCCGCCCAGCGACAACACCCAGTGCCGGGTCGTCGCGTACTCGCCCTGCACGCGCGGAAAGAACGTGTCGTGCAGCGATCCCGACAGGCGCGAGAACATCTCGGCGATGCTCATGTCGCCCTTGGCCAGCACCATCGAGATGTCGTCGAGGAAGGTGCGGAAGAACGGCCAGTCGCGGGCCATCTCTCGCAGCGTGGCTCCATGGCCCGCATCGACCGCCGCTTGCAGGCCGCTGCCGACGCCGTACCACCCGGGGATCACCGCGCGCGCCTGGCTCCAGGCGAATACCCAGGGGATCGCGCGCAGGTTCGACAGCGCCGCGTCCTGGCCCAGCCGGCGCGAAGGCCGAGAGCCCAGGGTCATGCGCTCGATCACGTCGATCGGCGTCGCGCTGCGGAAGTAGTCCATGAAGCCCGCCGCGCCGACGAAACCGCGATAGGCGCGGCTGCTGGCCTCGGCGACCAGATCCATCGCTTCCCGCCACTTCGCCTCGCGCGGCTCCGGCGGGCGCGGGCGGATGCTCGATACCAGCACCGCACCGGCAGCCTGCTCCAGCGAACGCAACGCCAGTGCACGGATGCCGTACTTGCGG
>DASRYD010000321.1:0-4630 GCA_035653955.1 Pseudoxanthomonas sp. | reverse complement strand
GACGCACCGCTCGAAACCCTGCGCATCGCGGCCGCGGCCTGTGGCGACGCGCACGCGGAGCAATGGGGCGAAGCCGCGCGCAAGGTCGATTTCCACGACCTGAAGGGCGACCTCGACAGTCTCGCCGCGGCATCGGGTGCGGTGCTGGAATACCGCACGTCCGCCGAAGGCTTCGGCCATCCGGGCCGCTCGGCCGATGTCCATCGCGACGGCGTGAGGATCGGCTGGATCGGCCAGCTGCATCCACGCCTGCAGCGCGCACTGGACCTGGATACGGAAGTGGTCGGGTTCGAGGTGGATCTCGCCCCGTTGGCCGTGCGCACGTTGCCGAGGGCTGCCGAGTTGTCCAGGTTCCCGTCGGTGCGACGCGACCTGGCCGTGCTGGTCGGCGAACAGGTCGGCTGGGCCGAGCTGGCCGCGACGGTCGAGCGCGCCGCCGGCCCGATTTTGCGTGGTCTTCACCTGTTCGACCGGTATGTTGGCCGTGGCGTCGAATCGGGTCAAAAGAGCTTGGCTATGGGCTTGATTTTGCAGGACAAATCACGCACCCTGACCGACCGCGATGTGGAAGAGGTGGTTGCGGGGGTGGTCGTGGCCATTGGCCGCGAACATGGCGCGAAGATCCGCGCCTGAACCCGCCGCGACAGGAAGAAAGGAATAGGGGAAGGCGAGATGGCACTGACCAAGGCGGAAATGTCCGAGCGTCTGTTCGACGAAGTCGGCCTGAACAAGCGCGAGGCGAAGGAATTCGTCGACGCCTATTTCGACGTGCTGCGCGAGGCGCTGGAGCAGGGCCGCCAGGTCAAGCTGTCCGGCTTCGGCAACTTCGACCTGCGCCGCAAGAACCAGCGCCCCGGCCGCAACCCCAAGACCGGCGAGGAGATCCCGATCTCCGCGCGTACCGTGGTCACCTTCCGGCCCGGGCAGAAGCTGAAGGAACGCGTCGAAGCCTTCGCGGGCGCCAGCGCCAGCGAGGCCGGCCATGCTTGATCCGGGCAGCAACAAGGAATTGCCGCCGATTCCGGCCAAGCGCTACTTCACCATCGGCGAAGTCAGCGAGCTGTGCGACGTCAAGCCGCACGTGCTGCGCTACTGGGAAACCGAGTTCCCCAGCCTGGAGCCGGTCAAGCGCCGCGGCAACCGCCGCTATTACCAGCGCCACGACGTGCTGATGGTGCGGCAGATCCGTGGCCTGCTGTACGAACAGGGCTACACCATCGGCGGCGCACGCCTGCGCCTGGAGGGCGACGGCGCCCGCCAGGAGTCGGCGTTGAGCAACCAGATCGTCAAGCAGGTGCGGATGGAGCTCGAGGAAATCCTGCACCTGCTGCGGCGTTGAGCCTGCGGTTGGGAACGCCTGCGGCAAACCCGCTATAATTCGCGTCCCGCTTCGGCGGGCCTGTCAGTTCCCTCGGAATCGGGGTATAGCGCAGCCTGGTAGCGCACCAGTCTGGGGGACTGGTGGTCGTCGGTTCGAATCCGGCTACCCCGACCATTCCGGGAACGACAAGGTGAATTTGGAAAAGCCCGCTTAGCGCGGGCTTTTTCGTGGGCGTTAACATGCCCGGATGCATACGCGCGCAGAAGCATTGATCCGTGAATTCGGACTGGAAGCGCATCCCGAAGGCGGGCACTACCGGCGCGTATATGCGTCGGATGCGACGGTGCGGTTGCGGGATCGCGAACGGCCTGCGGTCAGCGCGATCCGTTTCCTGCTTGTGCGGGGCGAGAGCAGTCGCTGGCATCGCGTCGATGCGGACGAGTGGTGGCATTGGCAGGAAGGCGATGCGCTGGAGTTGCTGCAGTTCGACGAAGCCAGCGGTCGCCTGAGTACGACGACGCTGGGCGACGCCGCGCAGGGCCTGCAACCGATGCAGGTCGTCCCGGCGCATGTCTGGCAGGCAGCCAGGCCCCTGGGCGCTTACGCGATGGTCGGTTGCACGGTGTCGCCGGGTTTCGTCTGGGAGGGATTCGAACTGCTCGAAGCGGGCAGCGAACTCGCGCAACGGCTGCAGGCGCTGATTTAGAGCATCAGCCAGCAGCGCTGCGCGGTTCGGTCGCCGTCAATTCCGGCCAGCGCTTGAGGATGGAAGCGCGGATGCCATCCGCGTCGATACCGGCTTCGGCCAGCAGCTGTTCGCGGCTGGCGTGGTGCTGGAACGCGTCGGGCAGGCCCAGGTGCAGCACGGGCAGGGCGATGCCTTCGGCGCTGAGCAGCTCGGCCACGCCCGAACCCGCGCCGCCGGCGATCACATTGTCCTCGACCGTGACGAAACCCTCGTGGGACTTCGCCAACTCCAGCACCAGCGCGCGGTCGAGCGGTTTGACGAAGCGCATGTTGACGATGCTCAAGCCGAATTCGCGAGCGACCTGTTCGGCGGCGGTCACGGTCGATCCGAACGCGAGCACGGCGATGCGCGAACCGCGTTGGCGCAGTTCGGCCTTGCCGATCGGCAGTGTGTCCAGCGACGCATCGACCGCCACGCCGGGGCCCGTGCCGCGCGGGTAGCGCACCGCGGCCGGGCCTTCGAAACGGAAACCGGTGCTGAGCATCTGCCGGCATTCGTTCTCGTCGGCCGGCGCCATGACGACCATGTTCGGCACGCAGCGCAGATAGCTGAGGTCGAGGTTGCCGGCATGGGTGGCGCCATCGGGGCCGACCACGCCGCCGCGATCGATCGCGAACAGCACGTCCAGATTCTGGATGGCGACGTCGTGCACCAGCTGGTCGTAGCCGCGTTGCAGGAAGGTCGAATAGATCGCGACGACGGGCTTGGCGCCTTCGCAGGCCATGCCCGCGGCCAGGGTGACCGCGTGCTGTTCGGCGATGGCGACGTCGAAATAGCGCTGCGGATATTCCTTGCTGAAGCGCACCAGGCCCGAGCCTTCGCGCATCGCCGGCGTGATGCCGAGCAGCTTGTCGTCGTCGTCGGCCATGTCGCACAGCCAGTCGCCGAATACATCGGTGTAGGTCGGCTTCTTCGCCCCGGCCTTGGCCACCAGGCCTTTCTCCGGGTCGAACGGACCGACGGCGTGATAGCCGATCTGGTCGCCTTCGGCCAGGTCGTAGCCCTTGCCCTTGGTGGTGATGATGTGCAGCAGCTGCGGGCCTTTCATGCCCTTCAGCAGCTTCAGCGTCTTCACCAGCGCATCGATGTCGTGTCCGTCGATCGGGCCGGTGTAGTGGAAACCCATTTCCTCGAACAGCGTGGACGGCACGAACATGCCCTTCCAGTGCTCCTCCCAGCGCTTCATGAAGCGCGCCGGCGGCTTGCGCTTGTCGCCGAGCAGCTTCTTGCCGCCTTCGCGGATCGCGTTGAGCGTGCGGCTGCCGGTCATGCGGCCGAGCATCTTGGTCAGTCCGCCGACGTTCTCCGAAATCGACATCTGGTTGTCGTTGAGGATCACCAGCAGATCGGGCTCGCAGGAGCCATGCGCGTCCCCCATGCCCCCGGCGTGCATCAGCGCCTCGAAGGCCATGCCGCCGGTCATCGCGCCATCGCCGATCACCGCGACGACCTTGCGCTCGTCGCCCTGGCGGGCGAGGGCGACGGCCATGCCCAGCGCGGCGGAAATCGAGGTGGACGAATGGCCGACGCCGAAGGTGTCGTATTCGCTTTCCTCGCGTTTCGGGAACGGGGCGACGCCGCCGGCCTGTTTGACCGTGTGGATGCGGTCGCGCCGGCCGGTGAGGATCTTGTGCGGATAGGTCTGGTGGCCGACGTCCCAGACCAGGCGGTCGACCGGCGTGTCGTACAGGTAGTGCAGGGCCACGGTCAGTTCGATCACCCCGAGGCCGGCGCCGAAATGGCCGCCGACGCGCGCGACCTGCTCGATCAGGTAGGCGCGCAGTTCCTCGGCGATGGCGGGCAGCTCGGCCTCGTCGAACCCGCGCAGGTCGGCAGGCGTGTCGATGCGCGAGAGGCGCGGATAGCGGGCGGGATCGATGGTCATCGCGATAGCGGCTGGCCCGTTGCCGGGCTTGGCCCCGTATTTTCCTCCCGCGCGCAGGGAGGGGCAAGTTGACGGTTCTTCGAGGGTCGCCCTCGGCAGAGCGCGCAGGCATCCACGCGGCGCATCGCGGAGGTCCGCGCCAGGCTGGAAGGCGAATTCCCGCGCTTCCGCCTTTCAGAAGGGGAAGCCGAGGCGGGTCAACCGATGCTGCGCGGACGCTTCTTCGGCAGGTGTGCCTTCAGGAACGCCATCTGGTCGGCCAGGATATTGCGATTGGACAGGATCAGGTGCTCGATCCAACTGGGCCGGTACGGCACGGCAAGCAGCGGCATGTTGGCCTGTTGCGGGGTGCGGTTGCTCTTGCGCGAATTGCAGTGGAAGCACGCGCTGACCACGTTTTCCCAGATGTCCTTGCCGCCTTTGGACAAGGGCATGACGTGATCGCGGGTCAGGTGCGGGCGGGTGAATTCATTGCCGCAGTACAGGCACAGGTGCGCGTCGCGGGCGAACAGCGCGGTGTTGGTCAGCGTGGGCGTGGGCGACAGCGCATGCGCACGGGCATGACCGCGGGACGCCACGATGGGATGCAGCTCGATCAGGCTCTGCTCGCCGGTCAGCCGGCTGACGCCTCCATGCACGTGCAGGCAGGGGTCGCCGAGTGTCCACGCCACGGCAC
>DASRYD010000320.1:0-5019 GCA_035653955.1 Pseudoxanthomonas sp. | reverse complement strand
GGCACGATCAGCTTGCGCCCGGCTTTCGCGGCGGCCAGCGCGGCCGGCAACACGCCGTCGACAGCGCGCAATTCGCCGGTCAGGCCGAGTTCGCCGAGGAATTCGTATTCGCCCAGCGCATTGCGGTCGATCTGTCCGCTGGCGGCGAGGATGCCCAGGGCGATGGGCAGGTCGAAGCGCCCGCCATCCTTCGGCAGGTCGGCCGGCGCCAGGTTGACGGTGATACGGCGCGCCGGGAATTCGAACTGCGCGCACAGGATCGCGGCGAAGATGCGGTCGCGCGATTCGCGCACTGCGGCCTCCGGCAGGCCCACCAGATTGGTCCGCGGCAATCCTCCGGACAAGTGGACTTCGACCCGTACCGGCGGCGCAGAAACGCCCGCCCGTGCACGGCTGTGCACCAGCGCCAAACCCATGGCGGCGGCCTCAGTGCTGCTGCGGGCGCAGCAGCGGCGCGGACGATGGGGCGGCGGCTTCCAGCGCGGTCACCGCACGATCCAGTGCGTCGAGCTTCTCGCGGGTACGCAGCAGTACCGCGCGCTGCACGTCGAACTCCTCGCGGGTGACCAGATCCAGCTTTGCCAGCCCGGATTGCAGCGCGCCCTTGAAGGTCTGTTGCAGCTCCTCGCGCCCCTCGCGCAGGCCCGGCGGCACCAGGTCGCTGAGGCGACGGGCCAGTTCGTCGATGTGGTTCAGGTCGATCATGGCGGCTGTAATCCGTTGGGTCCGATGACAAGACCAGCCTGAACCCGGGGGGCAGGGCGGCGCCATCGGGCGAAGCTGCAAAGCGAGGTAGGAAAAATCCTACAGGCCCCGCCCCCGGCCGGCTACTGCCGGCGCCCGACGCGTTATCCTGCGTGCAGCCTGACCCGAGGACATGACATGAAGATGATCACGGCCATCGTGAAGCCGTTCAAGCTGGACGACGTGCGCGAGGCGCTGGCCGATGTGGGCCTGACCGGCATCACCGTGACCGAGGTGAAGGGCTTCGGTCGGCAGAAGGGCCACACCGAGCTGTATCGCGGCGCCGAGTACGTGGTCGATTTCCTGCCCAAGGTGAAGCTGGAGATCGCGGTGACCGACGACCAGGTCGACCGCGTGGTCGAAGCGATAGTGAAAGCCGCCAACACCGGCAAGATCGGCGACGGCAAGGTGTTCGTGCATACGCTGGAGCGGGTGGTGCGGATTCGCACGGGCGAGTTGGATGCGGATGCATTGTGAGGGCGTCGTCGTGGACGTCGGAATCGCGCTGGTTATTGGCGGCGATATTGTTGTTGACCGCGATGCCCCCAACAGTGGCTGCGCCAGTTGACGACAAGCGCGTCGCGCTGGCCACTCTGGACGGCTTTGCGCAGGGGCTTGAGTTGGCCGATCGATTCTCCGGCGTGGTTCTTGTTGCGCAGGATGGCCATATCGTCTTCGAAAAGGCCTACGGAAAACTCGACGAGAAGCGGGAAACGCCGATAGCCACGAACACACGGTTCAATCTTGCTTCCGCCGGCAAGATGTTCACCGCTGTCGCTGTGCTGCAGCAGGTCGCACAAGGAAAGCTGGGCCTCGATACATCGGTTGGCGAAGTATTGAAGGACTATCCCAACCGCGAGTTCGCCGACACGGTGACCGTACGCCATCTGTTGACCCACACGGCGGGCGCCGGCGGCATCGACGAATTGTTCGGCATGGAGAACGCCGGCATCCGCACTCGTGTGCGCAGTGTTGCGCAGATGCTTGCCCTGCATAGCGATCGCGCCCCGGCATTTCCGCCGGGCTCGAAACAGGAATACGGCAACTTCGGCCACGTCGTGCTGGGACGGATGGTCGAGATACTCTCGGGCGAGGATTTCGAAAGCTATATCCAGCACCACGTATTCGATCCGGCGGGCATGTCGCATACGGGGGTCGTAGCATGCACCGATACCTCTTCAGACACGGCACGTGGCTACGCGACGGTTGACGGAAAGCGCGTATCCAACTGTCTGACCCAGCCGGAGCGCGGCTTTCCAGCCGGTGGAGAGGTGTCCACTGCGAGCGATATGTTGCGCTTTGTGCGCGCATTGCAGGACGGCAAGCTGCTGCCCGTAGCGTTGTTCTCTGAAGCAACGCGAACCCAGCGCGAGTTCATGGGTTTGGGATTTTTCGCCACTGGCTACGGTCCAGATGTGCCGAAGCGCGATTTTCGCTGGGGTCACGCCGGGAGTAGCGACGGGATTTGCACGGATATTCGAACCTACCCGAACACGGAAGAAACGATCATCGTGTTGAGCAATCGAGATGCGCCTGCGTGCTTTTCGGTGTCGGGATTCCTCCACGAGCAGTGGAACAGAAAAGGGGAAAATGCCAATTGAGACTTGGTAGCCGTAGATTGGGGTAACGGCCCCGACCCTCGCTGGAACGGTCGGCGGTTACCCCAACTTACAAGCAAGGCTCACGGCACCCGCGCGCATACCCACGCATCGACACGCGTCACGCCTGCGCGCAGCAAGATTTTCGCCGCCGCATTAAGCGTCGCGCCCGTGGTCATCACGTCGTCGACCAGCACGACATGCGCGGGCAAAGCGGCGTCGGGCCGTACGGCGAAGGCACGGCGCAGATTGCGTTGTCGCGCTTCGGCATCGAGTTCCGATTGCGGCGCGGTGGGACGAATGCGCAACAAGGCATCGGCGATCAGCGGGACACCCAATTCGTGCGCGACGGGTTTCGCCAGTTCCAGCGCCTGGTCGTAGCCACGCATGCGCAGGCGCGTCGGGTGCAGCGGTATCGGAATGATCGCCTGTGGGCGCGGAACATCGGCCAGCGATTCGCATAGCAATTCGGCCATCAGCCGACCCGCGGCCAGGTCGTGATGGAATTTGAACCGTGGCACCAGCCGGTCGAACGGAAAGCCGTACACGCAAGCCGCATGCGCGTGGGCCAAGGGAGGCGGGCGGCGCAGGCACTCTCCGCAGACCGGTTCCGTTTGGGGCAATGGAAGCGCGCAGCGCGGACAGGCATGGCGGCTCCATGGCAAGGCCTCGGCGCAGTCGCGGCACAGATCGCGACCGTCGGCGCCAGGCTCGCCGCACAGCAGGCAGCGCGGGGGCAGCAACAGCCGGGCCAGCCGGCGCGGCCAGCCGTCAACTTTCCTGGCGCGGGTTTGGTTGACAGGTCCGGGCATGCCGACCAGACTGCCCGCCTTCCCGCCGGATGTCTGTCAGGAAACTCCGAAATGACGTTGTTGCGCCACGACTGGAAGCGCGAAGAGCTGCTCGCGCTGTTCGACCTGCCCTTCACCGAACTGCTGCACCGCGCCGCCAGCACGCACCGCGGACACTTCGACCCGGCCGAGGTGCAGGTGTCCACGCTGCTGTCGGTGAAGACCGGCGGTTGCCCCGAGGATTGCGCGTACTGCCCGCAGGCGCAGCGCTACCACACGGGGGTCGAGGCGCAGAAGCTGATGGAACTGGACGCGGTGCTGGACAAGGCGCGCGCGGCCAAGGCGGCCGGAGCGTCGCGCTTCTGCATGGGCGCGGCGTGGCGTTCGCCGAAGGACCGCGACATCCCGAAGGTCGCCGAAATGATCCGTGAGGTGAAGGCCTTGGGCCTGGAGACCTGCGCGACGCTCGGCATGCTGTCGAACGGTCAGGCGCACGCGCTGCGAGACGCCGGCCTCGACTACTACAACCACAACCTGGATACCGCGCCGGAGTTCTACGGCGAGATCATCCATACCCGCGAGTACCAGGATCGGCTCGACACGCTGGAACACGTGCGCGACGCCGGCATGAAGACCTGTTGCGGCGGCATCGTCGGCATGGGCGAATCGCGCGAACAGCGCGCCGGCCTGCTGCAGGCGCTGGCCAACCTGCCGGCGCACCCGGATTCGGTGCCGATCAACCGGCTGGTGCAGGTGGAAGGCACGCCGCTGCACGGCACCGCGCTGCTCGATCCGTTCGAGTTCGTGCGCACGATCGCCGTCGCCCGCATCGTCATGCCGAAGTCGATGGTGCGGCTGTCGGCGGGGCGCGAATCGATGTCCGACGAACTGCAGGCGCTGTGCTTCGCGGCTGGCGCGAACTCGATCTTCTACGGAGAAAAGCTGCTGACCACCGGCAACCCCGATGTCGAGCGCGACCAGGCGCTGTTCGCGCGGCTGGGGCTGCGGCCGATGGCGGTGCAGGTGGATGCGCACGGCCACGACCATGGCGGCACGGTGCATGCGGACATCGTTGCGGCGGCCTGATCGTCGCCGGCTTCGCTCGCAGGACAAGACGTCGGGGATGGATGGCGGATAAGCCGGAACGGACGGGCTTCCTTTGCGATGTTGTATCCCGCGCACGGAAATGGATCGGTCGGCCTGCGATGCTTGCCTGAAACCACGAGCGACAATTCGAATGTCCCGCCCCGATCTGCATCACCGCATTCGCTTGCAGCGCGAACAACGCCTGGCGCAGGACCGCGTGCGGACCCGCCTGACGGTGACGAGGCGCGACGGCGCGAAGGTCGAAATCGATGGTCGCTGGCTGCTCGAGTTCTGCGGCAACGATTACCTCGGCCTTGCGCAGCAGTTCGAGGTGGTCAACGCCCTGCAGGACACCGCCGCGCGCCAGGGCGTCGGCGCGGGCGCGTCGCACCTGGTCAGCGGGCATCATGCCGCGCACGAGGCGCTGGAACGGGAAGTCGCCGACTGGCTCGGTTATCCGCGCGCGTTGCTGTTCGGCAGCGGGTTCCTCGCCAATCTCGCCGTGCAGCAGGCCTTGTTGTCCGAAAGCGGCGACGTCTGCGTGCAGGACCGGCTCAACCACGCCAGCCTGATCGACGCGTCGCGGCTGGCCGGTTGCAGCTTGCGCCGTTATCCGCATGCCGATGCGGAAGGCGCGATCCGCCAGTTGCGCCTCGCGCCCGACGGCGCGGCGATGCTGGCCACCGACGGCGTCTTCAGCATGGATGGCGATGTCGCGCCGTTGCGCGACCTGGCCCTGGTCGCGCGTGCGCAGAAGGCGCTGCTGTACGTCGACGACGCGCATGGCGTAGGCGTGTCCG
>DASRYD010000319.1:0-6602 GCA_035653955.1 Pseudoxanthomonas sp. | reverse complement strand
CCAACAGCGGTCCGGCTGCGACGTGGCTGCCGCGGCCCGAGTCGGCGATCAATCCGTCCAGGCGCTCGCCGCCGGTGCGGGCAGCCAGCACGATCGGGCCATGCATGAGCGCGACGTGGTCGGAGCCGTCGGGCAATCCTTCCGCGCGGGTGCGCATGGGCAGGTCGATCTCGACCCGATCGCCATCGGCCCATTCGCGCTCGATGTCGGCATAGGAAGACGGTGTGGACTGCAGCGGCCAAGCCTTGCCGTTGACGCGCACGTCGAGTTGCCCTTCCAGCCAGTGCGGATGGCGCAGGCGCAGACGGAAGCGCTGCGGTTTGCGCAGTCGCAGGGACAAGCGGCTCGATGCCTCGTCCGGGAATCGCGTGTCCTGGCGCAGGACCAGCTCACGCTCGCGCCATTGCAGTTGCGAAGCCATGTACAGGTTGACGGTCAGCGAGTGCGCGTCGTGCGCATAGGCGAAGGCACCATGGCGGCCATGGTTCTCGATGCCGGTGCCGACGCAACACCAGAAGCATTCCTGCGGCTGCGAATAGACCCGGTAGTGGCGCGGGCGGATCGGGGTGAAATAGACCAGGCCGCCATGCCGCGGGTGCTGGCTGGAGAGAATGTGGTTGAACAGCGTGCGCTCGTAGAAATCGGCGTAACGCGGCTGCGGATCCAGCCGGTACAGCTGCATGCTCAGGCGCAGCATGTTGTAGCTGTTGCAGGTTTCCGGCCCTTCCGGCGATTCCAGCATCGCGCTGAAGTCGGCGACCGGGTTGAAATGCTCGCGCACGCTGTTGCCGCCGAAGGCGATGCTGCGCCGCCGGGTCACCGTCTCCCAGAAGAAGGCGGCGGCGTCGATCCAGGCTTGATCCTGATCCAGTTCGCCGATGCGGGCGAAGCCGATGACTTTCGGGATCTGGGTGTTGGCATGCAGGCCGTCCAGCGCGTCTTCGCGGCGGAGCAGCGGTTCGAGCAAGGCGCGGTGGGAAAAACGCCGGGCCAGGGCCAGATAGCGCCGGTCGCCGGTGATGGCATGGACGTCGGCCAGCACCTCGTTCATGCCGCCATGTTCGGTGGCCAGCAGCGCCTGCATCTGCTGTTCGTCGAGTCCGGCGACCAGGCGATCGGCCCAGTCGGCGAAGGCAATCAACATCCCGCGTGCCTGCCGGTTGCCAGCATGCAGCCAGGCATCGCGCAGGCCGGCGAACATCTTGTGCAGGTTGTAGAACGGTACCCACGCGTCGCCCAGCGAAAACGAACCGGCGTCGATGGAGCCTGCCGCGACCCTGCTCCACAGCGTGCGGCCGTTGGGCACGGCGCCGACGTAACCGTCGCCGTTGGCGCGCTGGCAGGCAGCCAGTTCCGTCACCATGTAGTCGAGGCGTTGGCGCATTTCCTGATCGCCCTGCGCGGCCTCCTGCGCCAGCGCCGACAGGTAGTGCCCCGCGGTATGTCCCTCTAGGCCCATCGATTCCCAGTTCGGGTACTTGGGCGCACGCGGCGCCAGCGCCGCTTCGATCCGATACGGCGCGACCAGGCGGTCGACTTCCAGCGCGGCCAGATAGCGACGATTGAGCGCATGGGAGTGGGCGAACACGCCTTCGCCGAGACGGATGTCGGCAAGCGCGAACATGCGGGTAACGCCGGCGCCGGCATCGGCGGCCCCTGCGGCCCAGGCCAGGCGCGGAATGGTCGCCGCCAAGGCCAGGGACTTGACGAAGCCGCGCCGGCTGAACCCATTGGCGTGGTCCATGCTCATGCCGGCCGAGGTCGAACCCGACAACGACTGCGATCGAGGACCTTCACCCTCATCGGCCGGCTGGCTCCAGGATCACCGCCGCGCCACCGGCCGGCGACAGGCGCAGGGCGAGCGCGTCGCGCTGTGTAACGATCCGCTCGCTGCGGCGGACGCGATCGGGCGCCTCGCCGTCTTCCCACACCGTCGCGCGGTACCGGCCCGCAGGCAGGAACCGCAGGGGCACGCTTGCGTTACGTCCCTCGTCGGCGGTCATCGCACCGACGTACCAGGCCGTTCCGGAGCGTCGCGCCAGCACGATGTCGCGACCGGGCTCGCCCGAAAGGAATCGCGTTTCGTCCCACGCGGTGGGCACGCGCTTGATGAACTCGAAGCCATCCGCGCCGCGATACGCATCGGGGTCGTCCGACACCATCTGCAACGGGCTGTCGTACACGACGTACATCGCCAGCGCCTGTCCGCGCGTGGTCCGGACCAGCGGCATCTCGCCGCGCACCTCGAACGCGGCCGGCGCGACGTTGCGGAAACCGCCGGGCGTGTAATCCATCGGTCCGGCCAGCATGCGCGTGTACGGCAGCATCAGGTTGTGCCGCGGGGTGACGCGCTGGTCCATCTTGTTCCATTCGGCGCCGAGCACGCCTTCCTGTGTGATGTAGTTGGGATAGGTACGCTGGAGGCCGGCGGGCACATAGGCGCCGTGCATGTCCAGGAGCAGGTGGCGCTTCGCCGTCGCGGCGGCAAGACGCTGGTAGAACGCGACCATCTCCTGGTCGTCGCGATTCATGAAATCGACCTTGACGCCCTTGATGCCCCAGCGCGCGTAGGTATCGAGCACCTCGTCCATGCGTGGCGCCAGATGTTCCCAGTGCGCCCATAGCAGCAGGCCGACGCCCTTGTCGGCGGCATAGCGCACCAGGGCGGTCATGTCGATGCCTTCGGCGGCGCGGGTGATGTCGGTAGTGGGCAGCGGGTCGCAGCAGGGGCCGGCGCCCCAGGCCCAGCCGGCATCGATCAGGTAGTAGGGAAAACCCGATTCGGCCGCGAAATCGATGAAGCGGCGGTAGGTCGCCAGATCCGGCTTCACGCCCGCCAACGGACCGGACCACCAGTCCCATGCCGCCTTGCCCGGCTTGACCCAGCCGAAGTCGCCCTCCGGCGGCGGATTGAGGTTGCCGATCAGGGTCGAGCCGATCATGTCGCCGACCCGGTCGCCCAGCATCACCACGCGCCACGCGGTGCGCAGTCCGTGGTCGGAAACGAAGGCCGGCCCGGCCCTGCCCGGCACCCCCGACAACCGCATGTGCAACGCACCGCCTTCGCGTTGCAGCGATGCGCCGGCGTAACCCTCCAGATACGCCTGGGTAATGGCGAGCGACCCGCGGCCCGAGCGAACCGTGCAGACCAGGGGCACGTCGTAACGCTGGCCTTCGGCCAACTGCGCGAACTTCAGACGTTCGAAGTTCGCCTCGTGCGCCGCATCGACCTTGCTCGCCAGGCAATCGGAATCCGCCGGCAGCACGAAAGCGGTGCGCTCGCCGAGCAGGCGCACCGGCACCGGGTCGTCGATGCGGTAGCGGAACGCGACGCCATCGTCGTAGGCGCGCACCTCGACGATGAGTTTGCGTGCGTCCGCTCCGGTTTCGCGGAACGTCAGGGTCGCGCCGCGGTAGCGGTCGTGCGCCACCGCTGCCTTGGTCGCGACCAGGGGAATGTCACGGTCGGCCTCGGTGTCTTCGCGGCTTTCGAGCGTCATGGGTCCGAACCCGCCCGCACCGTCGAACTCGAGTCCCAGCGGAGACGCGGCGACGACCGTTTCCCCGCGCCACAGCACGGAGAAACGGCTGGCGTCGTCTTCGACGCGAATGACGGCGTTGCCGTGCGGCGATGCGACGTCTTGCTGGCCGGCAATGGCGGATCCTGCCGCTGCCGCCAGGGACAATGCGGCGATCACCGCGAGGGACTGTTTGTGCATCTTCATGGAATGACCTTCATGGCGTGAAGTGGAGCTCGACCGGCGCGCCGTCGTAGCGCACCGTCTGCGTCTGTTCGCGGTCGCCGACGCGCGATGGCATCAGCCGAACGTTCAGCGTTCGCTGCGCCGGCATGCCGGGAAAGCGGCCTTCGCGGGCACCGATGCGCAGGGAATGGCCTGCATCGTCCCAGGCGAGCGCGACCATGGCGTACTCGCCTTTCTCGTAGCGATAGGTTTCGCCATCGTCGTCGTACAGCGTGAAGCGGCCGTCGGCGCCGGGATAGATGCGGACCTCGTAGGGCGCATCGGGTTTCTCGTTCGCGTACTGGACCACCGGACCCAGCGGCACGATCGAGCCGGCGCGTACGAACAGCGGAAACTCGTCGATCGGATAGGACCGCGTCGTGCTTGCGCCGCCGGCGTGGCGCCGGCCGTTCCAGAAGTCGTACCAGTCGGTTCCCGCGGGCAGCAGCGTGCTCTGCTGCTGGTCGAGCGGGCGGCCGGCGAGCGCGCTGCGTTCGCTCGGCGTGCGCCAGGCCAGCCGCATCATCCGCCCGCCGCCCTTCTGGAAGTAATCGACGCGTACGCGCACCGCCTGCCCTTTTCGCAGGACGACACGTGCCCCTGCGAAACGCGCGCCGGATTCCTTCCAGTCTTCGACCACGAGCTTGTCGTCGAGCCAGACGCGGAAGCCGTCGTCGCCTTCCACGCCGATCTCGTGCTCGCCGTCTTCCGCGGCGACGATCTGGCCCTGCCAGCGCGCCGAAAAGTCGCGCAAGCCCTCCAGGCCGGGGGGCACGCTGCCCAACGGCGGGTCGGGCCAATGATGATCGGCCTGCGTATCGACGGTGCGGCTGGCGAGCGCGTCGAAGTTCATGCCACGGTAGTACTCGAGCGCGAGGCCCGGCTTACCGTCGGGTGTGCGCAGCTGCGCCGCCGGTACCGTGGACGGCGGCGGCAGTTCTGCATGGAACATCGCCTTGGTGATCGGCTGCACCAGGAACGCGGGACCGAACATGTAGGTGTCGTCCACGTGGCGCAGTGCGGTCTGGTCCGGGAAATCCATCGCCAGGCCGCGCATCATCGTGTAGCCCTCGTGCGTGCTGGCCCAGGCCAGACTGTAGATGTAGGGCAGCAGGCGGTAGCGCAGCTCGGCGGCGCGGCGGATCGAGCGGTAGACCTCCGGGTCGAGCGCCTTGAAGGTCCACGGCTCGCGCTCGATCGACGTGCCGTGGATGCGATAGACCGGGTTGAAGATGCCGAACTGGTTCCAGCGCGCGAACAACTCGCGATAGGCCGGATTGCGTTCGCCGCCGGACGCGTTGACGAAGAAACCGCCGGTGTCCTGGGTCCAGTACGGCAGTCCGGCCATCGAGACGTTCAGGCCACCGGCGATCTGCGCGCGCAGCGCCTCCCAGCTGGCCGTGGTATCGCCCGACCACGGCATCGCGGCATAGCGCTGCTGCCCGGCCCAGGCGGAACGGGTCAAGGTGAAGACGCGCTTGCCGCCGAGATCGGCGCTCGCGCGCTGGCCTTCGTAGACGCCGCGCGTCGTCAGCAGGCTGTAGACATTCAGGTAACGCGCGAAGTCGCCCATCGCATTGCGGCCGAGGCGCTTGATGTCGGCTTCCACCTCGCCCGGATCGTGCGCGGCGCCGCCGACCTCCACTTCGGTGCCGTCCATCCACAGCGCATCGACGCCGATGTCGAGCAATCCCTTCTTCAGGTGCTTGAAGTAGATAGCGCGGCCTTCGTCGCTGAAGGCGTCGTAGATGCGCGCGCGCTTGGAAATCCAGTGCAACGGCTCGAAAC
Organism: Pseudoxanthomonas sp.; assembly: GCA_035653955.1. Classification (GTDB taxonomy): domain Bacteria; phylum Pseudomonadota; class Gammaproteobacteria; order Xanthomonadales; family Xanthomonadaceae; genus Pseudoxanthomonas_A. The sequence goes on along the minus strand of DASRYD010000319.1, from coordinate 1,071 downwards.
GCAAGCCCTTGGCGTCGAGTTCGCGGGCGAGCTCGGTGTCGTTGCCGACAGAGGGCCAGATCGAAACCATCAACCGGGCGTGCAGATCGTCGTGCAGCGTGCGCGCCATGCCGGCGGGATCCGGAAAGCGCTCGCGATCCCAGATCATGCCGCTCCAGTTGCCATCCCACTGGCCGTTCTTCTCGCCGCCCCAGTACTGCCAATCCTGCACGATGACGTCCAATGGGAACCGTTCCTCGCGGAAGCGCCGCGTCACTTCCAGCAGGCGTTGCTGGGTGGCATAGCGCTCCTTGCTCATGAACAGCCCGAAGGCGTATTTCGGGAACATCGGCGCGGCGGCGCTGAGATGGCGGTAGCCCGCGATCACTCCGTCCATCGTGTCGCCGGCCACGAGGTAGTAATCGATCCCGGCAGGCGCATCTTCGGCACGGAAGACGGCGCCCTGCGGACCGTCGGAGAAGGTCATCTTCGAATATGTGTCCCACAGCAGCCCGTAGCGGCGGGTCGACACCAGGAACGGCACGACGATGCCGATGTTGGTCTGCACCATCAGCACGTCGCGGCCGCGGTAGTCCATGTACGGCTCGTTGTACTGGCCCAGGCCGTAGAGCGATTCGTCGGGGGTCAGCGCGAAGCGCTGCTCTATGGCGTAGGTCGCGATTCCCGAAGGTTCGGTGCTCGGCATGAGCACGGGCGCCTGTTGCTCGCGGAGCAGCGGCGTGCCGTCCGGGCGCTGGAACGCGAGCGTTCCGGTGCGCTTGTCGACGATGACGCGCAATCCGGGGCCGACGACGCTGAGCGCATCGGCGGCCTCCGTAATATCCAGCTGCGGAGCCTGCGGCGACGCGACGACCACCAAACTGGCTTGCCGGGTGTACGCCTCGCCCTTGTGCGCCGAGACGCGCACGATGCCGTCGCCGTAGAACAGCACGCTCTTCAGCATGCCGTTCACCTGGAACACGACACCCCCCGAGGCGCGCACCCATCCGAAGCCCGCGCGCGCCTCGATGGGCAGCCGTTGCAGCTGGCCCGCAGCGTCGAGCGCGTTTGGCGGCTCTGCCGCGCTGGCCG
>DASRYD010000318.1:0-1617 GCA_035653955.1 Pseudoxanthomonas sp. | reverse complement strand
GATGTAGCCGATTACTTTCTTTGCCATTTGGATGCTCTCCGGGTGCTAACGCCCGATGCCTCGGGCTCCCCATCGTTCCGGGAAATCTGATCAGAAGCAGCGCGCGTCCCGGCTTCGCGCCTTGCCTTGTCTCGCGCCAACGGCCGCCCGGAGGCGGCCGAAAGGCTGTGGCTCCCACGAAGGGAGCCGGAAATCATAGCAGGTTTTGGCGACCCCTGCCCGGGCAAGCCCGGACACCGGCGCCTCAGGCCTTTTCGACCTGACCGAATTCCAGCTCGACCGGGGTGGATCGGCCGAAGATCAGCACCGCCACGCGCAGGCGGCTCTTTTCGTAATTGACTTCCTCGACCACGCCGTTGAAGTCGTTGAACGGGCCTTCGGTGACGCGCACCATCTCGCCCGGCTCGAACAGCACGCGCGGCTTGGGCTTCTCGACGCCTTCCTGCACGCGGTCGAGGATGGCCGCAGCCTCTTCGTCGCGGATCGGCAGCGGACGGTCGGCGGTGCCGCCGATGAAGCCCAGCACCTTGCTGGTCTCCTTGACCAGGTGCCAGCTCTCGTTGTCCATGCGCGGGATGCCCGCCTCGTCGTGCGTTTCGATCTGCACCAGCACGTAGCCGGGGAAGAACTTGCGCTCGGAGCGGCGCTTCTGGCCGGCACGCATTTCCACCACTTCCTCGGTCGGCACCAGCACGTCGCCGAAACGGTCTTCCATGCCGTCGCGCGCAATGCGGTCGCGCAGCGATTGCGCAACCGACTTCTCGAAGCCCGAATAGGCGTGGACCACGTACCAACGCTTCACTGCATTCTCCTCAACGGCCCAGCGTGAACAGCAGGGCGATCGCCTTCTGGATACCCCAGTCGAACCCGGCCAGGATCAGGCTGAGCACCGCGACCACGATCATCACCACCCAGGTCAGGCGCATCGCCTCCTGGCGCGTCGGCCACACCACCTTGCGCAGCTCGAAGCGCGACTCGGCGAGGTAATGGCGAACTTCGCGACCCTTGGCCGAAGTCAGGAACACCAGCCCGCCCAGCACCAGGCCGAGCGCGGCGGCGACCGCCGGCAGCGGCGTCGGCCACTGGCCCTTGAACCACCAGTAGGCGACCAGACCGGCCACCGCAAGCAGCAGCGCCAGCGCGTACTTGGCGATGTCGCCCGCAGGACTGGCAGCCTTGGAGCCCGCGGCTTTGGATTGTTCGACCTTGCTGTTCAAGACTGTTTGCTCTTCCGACCCGTCCGTCGCCCATGACGCGGCGACCGCAACGGATCCGCTGGTGTGGCACGCCAGGAGGGACTCGAACCCCCAACCTGCGGTTTTGGAGACCGCTGCTCTGCCAATTGAGCTACTGGCGTATTGGTTTTTTCTCGCGATTCCCTTAGACGGCGAAGGCGGGCCAGTGTTCCGGGCCCGCCGTCCGTGCTTTCCGGCGGCGATCAGACCGCCGGCATCGCAGGGTTCTTACTTGATGATCTTGGCCACGACGCCGGCGCCGACCGTACGGCCGCCTTCGCGGATCGCGAAGCGCAGGCCTTCGTCCATCGCCACCGGATTGATCAGGCTCACCACCATCTTGATGTTGTCGCCCGGCATGACCATCTCCACGCCTTCCGGC
>DASRYD010000317.1:0-2935 GCA_035653955.1 Pseudoxanthomonas sp. | reverse complement strand
GCTGGTCGATGGCGGCCGCCGCTGGTGGCTGGCCGAGCTGAAGGACGAAGCCGGCCTGCGCGGCGCGGAACCGGACTGGATCGCGATCTCGGCGTTGGCCAAGGCCACCGAAAGCATGGGCCTGTGCGCTTACGCGCGTACGCCCGGCCAGCCATACGACCTGGCAGTGCGTGCGTTCGTCGGCGCACCGGCGGCGTTCGAGGATGCCGCCTCCGGTGCCGCCAACGCCACGCTGGCCGCGTGGCTGAAATCGCGCGACGCCCTGCCCGGTCGCGACGGCCGTTATCGCGTCAGCCAGGGCCGCGAAGTCGGCCACGACGCGCTGCTCGAACTGCAGGTGGATGCGGATGGCGAAGTATGGTCCGGCGGGCAGGTGCAGACCGTGGTCAGCGGCGAAATCGACTGGCGCTGACGCTTTTCCTTCTCCCTCCGGGAGAAGGTGCCCGAAGGGCGGATGAGGGCGGGAGCCTTCATGCGCACGACGACTTCCGCAGGCCATCACTCTCCTGCCCTCATCCGGCGCTGCGCGCCACCTTCTCCCAATGGGAGAAGGAAAAACGAAGGGGCCTTGCGGCCCCTTCTGCATTGCGCGGATTTACCGACCAGAACTCATTCCGGCGTCACCGACACGCGCACGCGCATGCGGTCGCCCGGGTTGTAGCTGGTGCGGGTGTGGTAGGTGCGGCCCGCGTATTCGTAGGTCACGTCGTAACCGTCAACGCGCTCGCCGCTGCCGTAGTAACGGCCATTGACCGGTTCCGGATCGCACACGCGCACGGTACCGGTCTGCGCCTGGCGGTTGCGCTGGCTGCTGTCGTAGATCGAACGCCCGGCCATGCCGCCGACCATCGAACCGACTGCGGTACCGACGTAGCGTCCGCTGCCGTTGCCGACCTTGCTGCCCAGCACCGCGCCGGCGATGCCGCCGAGCACGGTGGCCATGGTGCGGCCGGTTTCGCTGCCGCCGTCGCGGCGATACGCGCCATCGCGGTCGTAATAACCGTCGCGGCTGTAGCCGTCGTCGCGGCGGTAGTTGCCGTCGCGATCGTAGTAGCCATCGTTGCCGCCGGCATAGACGTCGTCGCTGCGACGGTAGGTGCAGTTCTGCGAAGTCGCGCGCGAGCCGCCGCGACCGATGATCGGATCGACCCGGATCACCCGCGCATAATCGTAATCGCTGGCGTTGTCGTAACCGCGGTTGTCGTAGACATCGCGCGAAGAACCGTAGCTCTGCGCCGAGGCGGCCCCGGCGAAGGCGAGACTGGCGGCGAGCAGGCTGGCGGAAAGGCGTTTCATGGATGGCTCCCCGCGCCGGAATGGCGCAGGCGCATCGTCGGGTCGCACGGGTGAAACGAATCTGAACTCAGCCGGCGCGTTCCGGACCGTTCACCCCTGCGACAGCTTGCCTGTCCGGCGGACGGCGGGAACCCATGGCCGTGCGGCCGATGGTCCCCCGTTGTTCCGCACAACCTCTCCGGGAAATCCTCATGAACGCGATCCTCAGCCGTCGCCGGTTCCTTGCCGTTCCCGCCGCCCTGGGCGCCGCCGCTCTGCTGCCCGGCGACTTCGCCGTCGCACTCGCCGAGGAGACGCCGCGGATGCCGGATCTCTCCGATTGGTCGAAGGTGCGTGCGCAATTCGAGCTGGACCCGGGCTGGATGCATTTCGCCAGTTTCTTCATAGCCAGCCATCCGGCGCCGGTGCGCGACGCGATCGACGGCTGGCGGCGCGCGATGGACCGCAATCCGTTCCAGGTCGTCGAACAGGGCATGTTCGAGGACGACGCGCACAACATCCCGCGGCAGGTGCGGGCGGCGATCGCGCATTACCTGGGCGGTCGCGCCGAGGACATCGCGCTGACCCGCAGCACCACCGAGGGCTTGGCGCTGGTCTACCACGGGTTGCCGCTCAGGGCCGGCGACGAAGTGCTGGCGACCACCCACGATCATTATTCGCACCACGAATCGATCCGCCTCGCCACCCGGCGCGCGGGGGCGACGATGCGCCGGGTGCCGTTGTTCGACGAACCCGCGCAGGCCAGCGCCGGATCGATGATCGAGCGCCTGCTCGCCGCGGTGAAGCCGGCCACGCGCGTGGTCGGCCTGACCTGGGTGCATTCCAGCAGCGGCATGCGCCTGCCGATTCGCGAGATCGCCGCCGCGCTGAAACAGCGCCATCCCGATGTGCTGCTGGTGGTGGACGGGGTACATGGCCTGGGCTCGACCGACGAAACCGTCGCCACGATGGGCGCGGACTACTTTTGCGCCGGTTGCCACAAGTGGATGTTCGCCCCGCGCGGCACCGGGCTGGTATGGGCCGACGCACAGAACTGGGCGCGGCTGACGCCCACCATTCCCGACTTCAGCGACTTCGAAAGCTACGACGCCTGGGCCAATGGCCGCGCCCCCGCCACACCCAACAACGCCGCACGCATGAGCCCGGGCGGCTTCCATGCGTTCGAGCACCAATGGGCGATGGGTGCCGCGTTCGGCATGCACGAACGCATGGGCCGCGCACGCGTCGCCGCGCGCATCCGCGCGCTCAACGACCAGCTCAAGGCCGGCCTGTCCGGCATCGGAAAGGTGCGCATCCACACTCCCATGTCGGGCGACCTGTCGGCGGGCCTGGTCGCCTTCGAGATCGACGGCGTGAAGACCAACGACGTGGTCAGGCGCCTGCTCGAACGACGCATCGTCGCCAGCTCCAGCCCGTATGCGGTCAGCTATCCGCGCCTGGCGCCCAGCCTGGTCAATACGCCGGAGGAAGTGGATCGCGCGATCGCCGCCGTGCGGGATATCGCGGGTTAGTCGAGCGACAGTTCATCCAGCCATGCGGCGGCCTGGCCGGCGATGGCGGCCGCGTGCCGCCCGAGCAACGGACCGACATGGCCGGTGGACGACGTTTGCAGCCGACTGGCGCCCCAGGCGTCCGCCAT
>DASRYD010000316.1:0-2112 GCA_035653955.1 Pseudoxanthomonas sp. | reverse complement strand
ACCGCGCCGACCCCGGCGGTTTCGCCGCGCAGGCTGGCGGCATGGTGCGCCGCGACCACGTGGGCGACGCAGGCGGTGACCCGCTTGCCCATCGGGATGTGCAGGAATTCGTTGGGGCCGTGTGCGTTGGAGTGCGGGCCGAGCACGCCGGTGATCATGAATTGCGCGCCGGGGAATTTCTCGCCGAGCATGCCCATGAACGGAATCGTGCCGCCTTCGCCCATGTACATCGCCGGCTTGCCGAACGCGGCCTGCGAAGCGTCCTCGATGGCCTGCGACAGCCACGGCGACAGCGCCGGGGCGTTCCAGCCGCTGGAGGCCTTCTCCAGCTTCAGTTCGACCTGCGCGCCATACGGCGGGTCGCGCAGGAGTACGTCCTTCAGCAACTCGCCGGCCCTGGCGCCTTCCAGCGTCGGCGGCAAGCGCAGCGACAGCTTGACCGCGGTGAACGGGCGCAGCACGTTGCCGGCCGACGACAGCGGCGGGATGCCATCCACGCCGGTCACCGACAGCGCCGGGCGCCAGGTGCGGTTGAGCACCAGCTCGCCCCGATCGTCGTTCATCGGCTTCATGCCGGGCAGGAACGGGAACTTGTCGAAGACCTCGTCGCCCAGCACTTCGGCGACCTTGTTCGCCTGCTCGATGCGTTCGGCCGGAATCTCGACGTGCAGCCCGTCGACCTTGATCCGGCCGGTGGTTTCGTCCTCTAGCCGCGACAGCAGTTCGCGCAACACGCGGAAGCTGGACGGCACGATGCCCGACGCGTCGCCGCTGTGCACGCCTTCGCTGAGCACCTTGACGCTGAAGTTGCCGCCGGCCAGGCCGCGCAGCGAGGTCGTGCACCACAGTTGTTCGTAGTTGCCGCAACCCGAATCCAGGCACACGACCAGCGACGGCTTGCCGATGCGCGGGGCGAGGTGGTCGACGTAGGCGGGCAGGTCGTAGCTGCCGGATTCCTCGCAGGCTTCGATCAGCACCACGCAGCGCGCGTGCGGCAGGCCTTGCTCGCGCAGCGCGCGGATCGCGGTCAGCGAACCGAAGATCGCGTAGCCGTCGTCGGCGCCGCCACGGCCGAACAACTTGTCGCCCTTCAGCACCGGCTGCCACGGACCCAACCCCTCGCCCCAACCGGTCATTTCCGGCTGCTTGTCCAGGTGGCCGTACAGCAACACGGTGTCGTCCCCGCTCTCGGCGCCGGAAGCGGGAATCTCGATGAAGATCAGCGGCGTGCGGCCTTCCAGCCGCACCACTTCCAGGGTCATGCCGTCGATCGGCTGGCTGCGCGCCCAATCCGCCATCAGCGCGACCGCCGCGTCCATGTGGCCGTTCGCGACCCAATCGGGATCGAACATCGGCGACTTGTTTGGGATACGGATGTATTCGACCAGTTGCGGGACGATCTCGTCGTCCCATTGCTTGCCGACGAAAGCGTCGAGCCGGGCGTTGTCCATGCGGGTTCCAGCGTGAAGGAAGTCCGCCGATTTTACCCCCGCCGGAGGGGGTAGGAATTTTCCTACACGGGGCCGCGGGATTTCCCGGCAGAAAGCGCGGCATTCGCGCGATACCTTGGCCCTGCCCTGGCAAGGAGACTGTCCACACCGGCAGCGAAACGGAATCGCTCCGGTTGGATCGAATCCCAACCAAAGGAATGCAGACATGAACTTCTTTTCCAATCTGATCAAAGCCGCCGCCCTGTCCCTGCTGATGGCCACCAGCGCCTTCGCCGCCGACAAGGTCGACATCAACAGCGCCGACGCCGCCACCCTGGACGAAGTGCTGCTCAATATCGGCGCGGCCAAGGCCCAGGCCATCGTCGAATACCGCAAGGCCAACGGCCCGTTCAAGAGCGCCGAGGAACTGGCGATGGTCAAGGGCATCGGCTTGAAGACGGTGGAAAAGAACCGCGACCGCATCGAAGTGGGCCGTGGCCAGTCGGCGGCGAAGCCATCGGCGGCGCCATCCTCCACCGCCGCGCCGCTGCGGCCGCGCCACCTCGTGCGGCGCTGAGGTTTCCACGGCGCGGAACAGCAGGAGGCTGGCCGCGTCGCAGGGGCAGGAAGCCGCGGAAAGCAGGCAGGACGCCGACAAGGATGTACCCATACGCCGGGCCTG